>NZ_BCBQ01000017.1:0-76546 GCF_001320885.1 Pseudomonas sp. NBRC 111140 | reverse complement strand
TGGTGCACTACCTGGTGCTGTTCTACTGCCTGAGCAAGTCGCCAGGCCTTGGCCGGCTGTTCGAAGGCCTGCGCTACAGCCTGAGCTTCGAGCGCCTCAAGGGCTTTGGTGACTTGCCGTTCTGCGTCATCAGCTCGCCGGTGCGTTCGGAACTTCCCGACGATTCGGTCATCCGTAGCAGCACGCAAATTGCCGGCAACACCAGCTTCGAAGAGCTGGTGGGCCGCGACAACATTCTGGAAATGAACGACGACATCCGTCAGCGCCTGCTGCTGACGATCGAAGGCCTGTAACCCGCAACGCCCCTTACCGGGCCGCGCAATGATTCGCAGCGAACTGCTCGCACTGGAGAACACGATGGCGAAGAAGGAAAGCACTCAGCACAAACTCGACCGCGTCCGCGCGCCTCGGGTCCATATCACCTACGACGTGGACATCGGCGATGCCATCGAGAAAAAGGAGCTGCCCTTCGTCGTCGGCGTACTGGGCGACTTTTCCGGCAACCCGCTGGAGCCGCTGCCCAAGCTCAAGGACCGCAAGTTCGTCTTCATCGACCGCGACAATTTCAACGGTGTGCTCAAGGGCATCAAGCCACGCCTGACCTACCGCGTCGACAACACCCTGGCCAAGAACGGCACCCAGCTGGGCGTGGAGCTGAACTTCAACAGCCTCGAAGACTTCGAGCCACAGAACGTGGTCAAGCAGGTGGAACCACTGCGCAAGCTGCTGGAAGTGCGCAACAAGCTGGCCGACCTGCGCAACAAGATGGGCGGCAACGACAAGCTCGAAGAGCTGCTGATGGACGTGCTGCAAAACACCGAAAAGCTCAAGACCCTGGGCAAGGAGTTCGGCCGTGAAGCCGAAGTGAAAGACCCATCCAGCAGCGATCGCGCCTGAGCAGGAGCCTTAACATGACCGACAAGCAAACCGCACCGCAACAGGCTGGCGAACTGGTCGAAGTGGAAAACTTCGCCCCACAGCCCTCGCTGCTGGACAGCATCATTTCGCAAAGCCGCGTGGCCCGTTCCGACACCGAACGCAACCGCACCCGCGACCTGATCGGCGAACTGGTGAACCAGGTGCTCGAAGGCGAGATGACCCCGAGCAAGGACCTGATCGCCGTGCTCGACTCGCGTATCGCCGAAATCGACGCGATGCTCTCCGAGCAGATGAACGAAATCATGCACGCTCGCGAGTTCCAGCAGCTGGAAGCCTCCTGGCGTGGCCTGAAGTACCAGGTAGACCAGACCGAAACCAGCACCACGCTGAAAATTCACCTGCTCAATGCCTCCAAGAAAGACCTGGTACGTGATCTGAAGGCTGCCAGCGAATTCGACCAGAGCGCACTGTTCAAGAAAGTCTACGAAGAAGAGTACGGCACTTTCGGTGGCGCGCCGTTCGGCATGCTGATCGGCGACTACGAATTCAACCGCAACCCCGAAGACATGTACCTGCTGGAAGAGATCTCGCACGTGGCCGCAGCGGCGCACGCGCCGTTCATCTCCGCCGCCTCCCCTGAACTGTTCGGCTGGGACTCGTTCACCGAGATGTCCGGCCCGCGAGACCTGGCGAAGATCTTCGACACCGTCGAATACGCCAAGTGGAAATCGTTCCGCGCATCGGAAGACTCTCGCTACGTCGGCCTTACCCTGCCCCATGTGCTTGGCCGCCTGCCGTATGGCCCCGATACCACGCCGGTGGAGGAATTCAACTTCGTCGAAAGCGTCGACGGCCGTGACCACAACAAATACCTGTGGATGAACGCCGCCTATGCCCTTGGCACCCGCGTCACCGATGCCTTCGCCCGCTACGGCTGGTGCGTGGCCATCCGCGGCGTGGAAGGGGGCGGCCTGGTCGAAGGCCTGCCGACCCACACCTTCAACACCGACGATGGCGAAATCGCACTCAAGTGCCCGACCGAAATCGCCATTACCGACCGCCGCGAAAAAGAGCTGTCGGACCTGGGCTTCATCCCCCTGGTGCACTGCAAGGGCACCGATTATGCCGCATTCTTCGGCACCCAGTCGGCGCAGAAGCAAAAGCAGTACAACACCGACATCGCCAATGCCAACGCACGCCTGTCGGCCCAACTGCAATACATCTTCGCCACCTCGCGTATCGCCCACTACATGAAGGCGATCATGCGCGACAAGATCGGCAGTTTCGCCTCGCGCATGGACGTGGAGCGCTTCCTCAACCAGTGGCTGGCCAGCTATGTGCTGCTCGACGATACCGCCAGCCAGGAAGCCAAGGCCAAGTTCCCGCTGCGTGAGGCCCGCGCCGAGGTGTTCGAGGTGCCAGGCAAGCCAGGCGTGTACAAGGCCGTCACGTACCTGCGCCCGCACTACCAACTGGACGAACTGACCGCCTCGCTGCGGCTGGTCGCCGAGCTGCCACAAGGCGCGCGCGGCTGACAGCCCGCTGTGTACAGGGATGACACATGAGTAACCAGGCCCGCCTGCTGCCCTCGCTGCTCGACCGACTGCTGGACGACCGTCCCTATCAGTCGGCCGAGCCGGCCGCGCAGCGTACCTGCTCGCTGGCCGAGTACAAGGCCAGTATCGTCCGCGACCTGGAAGTGCTGGTGAATACCCGCCAATCGCTGGTCGCCGAGGCGCTCGACGGTTTCAGCCAACTCGGTGGTTCCATCCTTGAATACGGCATGCCTGACTTCATCAGCCGCAGCGTGCTCGACCCACACGATCGTCGCCTTATTCAGCAGCAGCTGGAGCGTGCGATAAGCACCGGCGACCGGCGCTTTCGCCGGGTCCGTGTGCAGCTCTTGGCCCAGCAGGACGGCCACCGCATGTTGACCTTCCGCGTGGACGCCGTGTTGCGTCTGCAGGACATCAGCCGCCAGGTGTCGTTCGACGCCGTGCTGCAGGTCAACACCCAGGAATACAAAGTGCAGAACCTCAACTGATGCTCGACGAACTGCTGCCCTACTACGAAAAGGAACTGTCGCACCTGCGCTTCCTCGGCCAGGAGTTTGCTGCGCAGTACCCGAAAATCGCTTCTCGTTTGCTGATCGAGGGCGACAACTGCGAGGACCCGCATACCGAGCGCCTGATCGAGGCGTTCTCGTTCCTTTCTGCGCGGGTGCACAAGAAGCTCGATGACGAGTTCCCGGAAATCGTCGAATCCTTCCTCGAGGTGCTGTACCCGCATTACCTGCGCCCGACCCCGTCCATGTCGATTGCCGAGTTGAGCCTGGGCAGGCATGAGAAAGTCACCGAGGCATACCACGTGGCGCGCCATACCGAAATGCATGCCAATGCCGTCGAGGGCGTGGTGTGCAAGTTCCGCACCTGTTACCCCGTAGAGCTGTGGCCGATTGCCGTGCAGCAGGCCTCGTTCGCCGAAATGGAACGCTCGGCATTCAACGGCCACAGCGCCGACCTGGTCGCACGCCTGCGTATCCGCCTGACCGCCACAGGTGATGCCCTGTTCGGGCAGATGGAAATGGACCGCCTGCGGTTTTTCCTCGACGGCGAAGCCACGCTGATGCTGCATCTATATGAGTTGCTGTTCAACAACCTGGCCAAGGCCACCCTGAGCTTCCACGACGAGGGCCGCAGCCGTGAAGTCGCGCTGCCAGCCGGTGCGCTAAATGCCGTGGGTTTTACCCGTGACGAAGGCCTGGTGGATTACTCCGAGCGCTCGTTCCTGGGCTACCGGCTGCTGCACGAGTATTTCACCTTTCCCGACAAATTCATGTTCTTCGACCTCAGTGGTTTTGCACGCATCCTGCAAGGCAAGGCTATCGAGCAGGTCGAGATCAATTTCTATTTTTCCGACTACGACCTCAGCGAGCGCCTGGCGCGGCTGACGCAGAACATCGGGCGCAACAATTTCAAGCTCAACTGCACGCCAATCATCAATCTGTTCCGCCAGCAGGCCGAGCCGATCAAGCTGACCCACACCCAGCACGAGTACCCGGTCACGCCTGATACCCGGCTGCACAACGCTGCCGAAGTGGTGTCGATCGACCGCGTGCGCCGGGTGCGCAAACTTGGCGGCATCGACCAGGTCACCACCTGCCTGCCGTTTTTCGAGCCCCGTGGCGAACAGGACCCGCACAGCAGCTTCTGGGTCGCCCGTCGGCGCAATCAGGGTGACGCCACGGCCATGAGCATCCGCGTGGTCGACCGTGACCTGGAGCTGATCGGCGCCAGCAGCGACACCCTCAGCATCGGCCTCACCTGCAGCAACCGCGATGTGCCGCTGATGCTGCCGTTCGGTGGCGAGCGTGGCGATTTCAACATTCCCGCCAACTCGGTAATCAAGGACATCCGCTGCCTGCGCAAGCCCACTGCCACCGTGCGCGTGCCCTTGGGCAAAGGCTTGATCTGGCGGCTGATCGCGCACCTGTCGCTGAACCATATGTCGCTGGTCAGCCAAGGCCGCGAAGTGCTGCTGGAACTGCTGTCGCTCTACAACTACCGCAACGTGTCGGCCATCCGCAAACAGATCAATGGCATCAAGGCCATCAGCAGCGAGCCAGTGGTTGCGCGCATCGGCCATCCGCGGCCGAATTTTGTGCGGGGCGTAGGCATTACCCTCACCCTCGACGAGCACCAATACACCGGCAGCGGCGTGTTCCTGTTCGGCATGGTGCTGGACCACTTCTTCGGCCAGTACTGCTCGATGAACAGCTTCACCCAACTGACCCTGCGTACCCAACAACGAGAAAAGAGAATCGTCCAATGGCCAGCACGCACTGGCGATCAGCCCCTGGTCTGATCGATCAGGCCCGAGCCGAGCCGCACCGATTCGAATTCTTTCAATTGGTGCGCCTGCTCCGCCTGCACTACAGCCGCACCGGTCGCATGGACCTGGCAACCCGGCCCCATGAAGACCCGCTGCGTTTCCGCACCCAGTTGTCGCTGGCATTTCCGGCCAGCGAGGTCAGCGACCTGCACTTTGAGCGCGAAGGCAAGCTATCGCCGGCTGGCCTGCCACTGTCGGAAGTGCAGGTTACCTTCATGGGCCTGGTCGGGCCGTCGGGCGTGCTGCCGCGCCCGTATACCGAGTTGCTGCTCGAGCGCCATGTGCAATACCGCGACGATGCCGCCCATGCGTTTCTCGACATCTTCTCGCACCGTATGACCACGCTGTTCTACGAGGCCTGGCAAAAATACAAATTCCATATCGAGCACGAGCGTAATGGCACCTCGGGTTTCGATGGCTACCTGCTCAACCTGGCGGGCTTCGGGCCGCGCGCGCAAAAACTGAAGTTCGAAGAACAACCGTCAGTATTGCGTCGTGAGCTGTTCAGCTATTTTGCCGGCCTGCTCAGCCAGAAGCCGCGCAATGCGCTGAACCTCGAACGGATGCTCGGCTTCTATTTCTCGTTGCCGATCCACGTCAAGCAGTTCGCCGGTCGTTGGTTGCACCTGCCGCCTGAACAGCGCACCCAGCTTGGGCGGCGCAACGCCCAGCTCGGCCAAAGCGCCGTAGCGGGCAAGCGAACCTGGGATTACCAATCGTGCATTCGCATCGAGCTGGGCCCACTGAGCCTGGCCGATTACCAGCGTTTTCAGCCGGGCACCGAGTGCTATCGCAAGCTGGTCGAGTTGGTGCGCTTCTATATAGGTGCCGGGCTGGACTTCGAAATCGCCCCGCGCCTCAAGCGCGAGGCAGTGCCACGCGCCCAGCTCGGCCGCAAAGGCAATGTCGCCTTGGGCTGGATGGGCTGGCTCAAACGCCCTGGCCGTGACGCGGAGCCTTCGCGTTGCGCCGTTTTCCACATTCCTTACGATGGGGTCGCCTTGTGAACCTGAAGTCTCTGTTCGCCAAGCTAAACGAAACCAGCCGCACGGCCACCGAAAGCGCGGCGGCCCTGTGCCTGTCGGAGCATCACTACGATGTCGAGGTTGAGCACCTGCTGCTGCAACTGCTCGACAGCAGTGACAATGACCTGGCACCGATCCTGCGCCACTATGAGGTCGTCACCGAGCGCCTGCAGGCGCAACTGGTCACCGCCCTGGGCACCTTCAAGAAAGGCAATACCCGTACCCCAGCGCTGTCGCCGCACATCACCCGCATGATCGAGCAGGCCTGGTTGCTGGCATCGATCGAGTATGGCGTTGGCCAAGTACGCAGCGGCCACTTGCTGCAAGCCCTGCTTGATGATGCCGAACTGCGCCGAGTGGTGATGGCTTCGGCACCGGAGCTGGAAAAGATCAATGCCAATGACCTGCGCCTGAACCTTGCCGCACTGGTCGAAGGTAGCGCCGAGTCGCGGCAGGCCAGCCCCCTGGCCAGCCCCGCGGCGCCAGTCGCCAGCAGCACTAAAGCTGGGGGCAAGACCCCAGCGCTGGACCAGTACACCGTCAACCTTACCCAAAGTGCCCGCGAAGGCCGCATTGACCCAGTCCTGGGCCGCGAGTTCGAAGTGCGGCAAATGGTCGACATCCTCACCCGTCGCCGGCAAAACAACCCGATTCTCACCGGTGAAGCCGGGGTCGGCAAAACCGCCGTGGTCGAGGGCCTGGCCCTGAGAATCGCCCAGGGCGATGTACCAGCGGTGCTCAAGGATGTGGCCCTGCACACCCTTGACCTGGGCCTGCTGCAGGCGGGCGCCGGGGTAAAGGGCGAGTTCGAAAACCGCCTGAAAGCGGTCATCGAAGAGGTCAAGCGCAGCCTGCACCCAGTCATCCTGTTCATCGACGAAGCCCACACCCTGATCGGTTCTGGCGGCCAGGCCGGGCAGAACGATGCCGCCAACCTGCTCAAGCCGGCCCTTGCCCGTGGCGAACTGCGCACCATCGCCGCCACCACCTGGGCCGAATACAAGAAGTACTTCGAGAAAGACGCCGCCCTCGCCCGCCGCTTCCAGGTAGTAAAGGTCGAAGAACCTGATGAAGACAAAGCCATTCACATGCTGCGCGGGCTACTGGGCAAGATGCGCGAGCATCACAAGGTGGCGGTGATGGACGAAGCGCTGGTACAAGCGGTGCGCCTGTCCAACCGCTACATCACCGGCCGCCAGCTGCCCGACAAAGCCGTTAGCGTGCTCGACACCGCCTGCGCCCGCATCGCCCTGGCGCAGTCGTCGCAGCCAGGCTTGCTGGAAGACTGCCGTCGGCAGATCGACAACCTGCAGGCAGAAATCGCCGTTCTTGGCCACGAAGCGGGCAAAGGCCATGACCATGCCCGTCGCCTAGGCGAGCTGCAGGCCGCGTTGCAGACCGAACAGCAGCGCGAGCAGCAGCTCATCGCGCAGTGGCAACAGGAGCTGGAACTGGTCGAGCAACTCAAGGCACTGGATGCCGCCAACGACACCGACGCCGAGCAGCTCAATACCCTGCGCGCCGAACTGGCCCGTGTGCAAGGTGACCAGCCACTGGTCCACGCCCTGGTCGACAGCGGCGCCATTGCCCAGGTCATCAGCGGCTGGACCGGCATCCCGCTGGGCAAGATGCTGCGCGACGAAATCGATACCGTACAGCGCCTGCCGGCCCTGCTGGGTGAGCGCGTACTGGGCCAGGACCATGCCCTGCAGGAAATCGGCAAACGCATCAAGATTTCCCGCGCGCGCATGGAAGACCCCAACAAACCCATCGGCGTGTTCCTGCTGCTCGGCCCCAGCGGCGTCGGCAAGACCGAAACTGCCCTGGCCCTGGCCGATACGCTGTACGGCGGCGAGCGCAACCTGATCACCATCAACATGTCCGAGTACCAGGAGGCCCACACCGTGTCGAGCCTCAAAGGCTCGCCCCCCGGCTACGTCGGTTACGGCGAAGGCGGCGTGCTGACCGAGGCGGTACGCCGCAAACCCTACAGCGTGGTGCTGCTGGACGAGGTGGAAAAAGCCCACCCCGACGTACTCGAACTGTTTTTCCAGGTCTTCGACAAGGGCGTGCTGGACGACGGTGAAGGCCGCGAGATCAACTTCCGCAACACAGTGATCATCCTCACCTCCAACACCGGCACCGAACGCATCATGCAAACCTGCCTGAATGCCACCGAGCTGCCAACGCCAGAGGCCATCGTCGAAGGCCTGCGCAACGAGCTCAACCAAGTGTTCAAGCCGGCGTTTCTCGGCCGCCTGAACATCGTGCCGTTCTACCCGGTGCAGGACCAGATCCTCGAGCGCATCGTCGCCCTCAAGCTCGAGCGTATCGCCAAGCGCTTCGCCCGCAACCACCAGGCCGAGTTGGGCTACGACGAGGCGCTGGTCAAAGCCATCGCCGCCCGTTGCACCGAGGTCGACAGCGGCGCACGCAACATCGACAACATCCTGTCGCAAACCCTGATGCCCGAGCTCGCCCAGCGTGTGCTCGAACGCATGGCCCAGGACACACCGATCGAGCGCCTTGTGATCGAACTGGGCAGCGATGGCGATTTCGCCTATCGCCTGGCCTGACCAGTACCCGGAGGTTTAGCTGTCATGCAACACAAGCACATCGCCTTCAAGCGCCTGACCACCGCCGCCCTGCTGCTGGCGCTGGCGGGCTGCGGGGTCACCGACCGTATCGGCAAACGCATGGAGGACAGCTGGGCGGCCGACATGCTGGCTGACAGCGAGAAGGTCATCCTGACCTCCGACGGCGGCAACCAGCTCAACCCCGATACCGAGGGCAAGCCGCTGTCGGTGGTGATGCGCGTGTACCAGCTGACCGACCTTGAGCGCTTCGCCGCAACCGATGCCGAAACCCTGTGGGATACCCCGGAAAAGGCACTGGGCAATACCCTGGTGGAAGCCCGCGAGATCACCCTGCTACCGGGCATTGGCCAGATCGACCAGTGGCCTCTGGCCAATAGCGCTCGCTACGTCGGCGTGGCGGCGTTCTTCCGTGATGAACAAGGCGCACGCTGGAAAGTCGCCTTCGACGCAAACTCGCTGCGCAAGGACGGCATCTGGTTCTCATCCGACGGGCTGCGGGTACTGGTGGATAAAACCGAAATCAGTGCCATGCAGGGCGTGGATGTGCTGAACAAACCCCCGACTGCCGACCAGCTCGCGGCGGCGCAGAAGGCCAAGGATGCCGCCCCGACGCTCACCGACAAGGTGCAGGACGCGGTCATCCAAAAAGCCAGCGACGCCGCCAGCCAGTCGGCCAGCAACGCCATGGATTCAACCTTCAACTCTTTAGTGGATAGCGTCAAATGAGCAAGCAGAGCCGGGTGATGTGGTCGGAAGGCATGTTCCTGCTGCCCCAGCACTTCCAGTACCAGGACGAGTTCCACCAGCACCAGTTGGCTGAGGCGACCCTGCGCAGTACTCCTTTCCATTGGGGTGTACAGGCGCTGCAGGTGGACGAAGACGCCCTGGCCAACGGTTCGCTGCAGCTCAAGCGCCTGAAGCTGGTGTTCCCTGATGGCAGCCTGTACGACGCTCCGCAGCACGATCCGCTGCCGGCCGCGCGTGACCTCAAGGACCTGCTCAAGGCCAACGACCTGAAGGTTTATGCCGCGCTCAAGCTGCCCGAGCCATTCGGCCTCAATTACGTCGAGGATGGCCACGAGCACAAGGCCGCACGGCGCTTTCGCAAGCAGTTCGACACCCTGCCCGACCTTAATGAAGGTGAGCTGGAGAACGAGATCACCAGCCTGCGCCTGAACGTGGTCATGCTGGTCGACGGCGACAGCCTCGATGGCTACAGCTACTGCCCGCTGGCGAAGCTGACACGCAACAGCATGGGCGGCTTCAACCTCGACCCGCATTTCGTCCACCCTACCCTGCACCTGGGCAGCCACGAAACCATCACCAGCCTCGGCAAACGCCTGCTCGGTGCCCTGCAGGCCAAGAGCAAGGCGCTGTCCGGCCGACGCCGCGAGCGCGCCGACCAGATCGCCGAGTTCGGCTCCAGCGACGTCACCTTGTTCTGGCTGTTGAACACGGTCAACCGTGCCCACCCGCAATTGGCGCATCTGCTGGCCCATCCGCGCCTGCACCCGGAGCGCCTGTACCTGTTCCTCGCCGACCTGGCCGGCGGGCTCCTGACCTTCACCCTGGACACCCAGCTCAGCGACATCCCCGAGTACGACCACCAGGACCCTGCGGCATCGCTGGTGAAACTGGACGAAATGATCCGCGTAATGCTCGACAACGTGGTGCCCAACCAGTGCATCGTCATCAACCTGACCCAGACCAAACCGTCCCATTGGCAAGGCCAGCTGCACGACCCACGCCTGGCCGAAGCCGACTTCTATATTGCCGTGCACGCCGACATGCCCGGTGCCAGCCTGCTGGAACTGGTGCCCCGAGCGTTCAAGGTCGGCTCGCCGGAAGACATCGAGGTGGTGGTCAACAGCGCCATGCCTGGCGTCACCCTCAATCATGCCGCGCGGTTACCGAACGCGATTCCGGTGCGCCTGGATAACCAGTATTTCGCCATCGAGCCGCACGGCACTGTGTATGAGCGAATGATCAATGCCCAGGCCATCTGCTTCTATGCGCCCAGCGCCTTTACCAACCTCAAGCTTGAACTGATGGCGGTGCTCAAATGACCGAAGCCGTACTGCAACAGGGCGCCGTCGCGGCCGCCAACGACAAACCGACGCTCAAGGACCTGGTCCAGGACTTCATCAGCATGGCGCTGATCGTACGTCGCGGCCGCCAGGTCACCTCGGTGCCGGCCTTCGAGGGCAGCGTAGAACGCTTCTTCGCCAACCTGGAGCGGGATGCCCGCGCGGCCAACTACAGCGTCGAGCAGGTCAAGGACACTCAGTACGCGCTGTGCGCGTTCCTTGATGAAAGCGTGCTGCGCTCAGGCGACAACGCGCTGCGTCGGCATTTTGAGCTGCAGCCGTTGCAGTTCCGCTATTTCGGTGTGCACCTGGCCGGGGAAGGTTTCTTCGAAAAAGTCCAAGCGCTGCGTGCTGACACCAAGCAAAACGTCGATGTGCTCGAGGTCTACCACCTGTGCCTGGCCCTGGGCTTCGAGGGCAAGTTCAGCCTTGGCCAGAAAGACCAGCTGCGTTACCTGGCCAATACCCTGGGCCAGGACATTGCCCGCTACCGCAAGGCGCCCAAAGCGCTGTCACCGGACTGGGCACTGCCCGACCAGGTGTCGCAGATGCTGCGCCATGAAGTGCCGCTGTGGGTGTATCTGGCGCTGATCGCGCTGGTCTGCGTCGCCGTGTACCTGACGCTTGACTGGTTGCTGGACAAGGACGTTGCCGCCCTGTCCGAACAAATCCGCCAGCTGTTCAGTGCCTGAGCACACATCAGGTAGCCGAGTCAGGAAGACATGAAAACATTACTGCGTCTGTTGAAGAGTTTCTGGGTGCTGCTGCCATTGCTGTGGCTGGCGAGCCTGTTGATTGGCTGGCTGGTCGCGCCGCTGGTGCCGTGGCTGCGTCATCACGTACCTGAAGCGCTGGCCATCATCAGTGCCTGCTTCCTGCTGGTGATCGTGCTGCGCCAGTACCAGCGCATCCGCGCCGAGCACAACCTGGAGAACCTGCTGCAAATCGAAGTCGACCGCTCGTGGAACGCCACGGGTGAGTTCCGAGACCAACAGGTATTGCGCGAGCGCCTGAAGCACGCCATCGCCATGCTGCGCACCGATCGCTCAGCCGGTGGCGGCGGCAAGGCGGCGCTGTCCGACCTGCCCTGGTACCTGGTGGTGGGCATGTCCGCTGCCGGCAAGACCTCGCTGCTGACCCATTCCGGTCTGTCGGCCAGCATCGCCACGGCCAACGACAGTGAAAGCGGTACCCAGCATTGTGACTGGTACTTCAGCCCCGACGCCGTAATGATCGACACCGCCGGGCGCTACTTGCGCGACGACCAGTCAGCCAGTGAGTTCTCGGCCTTCCTGCGCATGTTGCGCAAGCAACGCGGCAAGGCGGCGATCAATGGCTTGGTGCTGGTGGTCAGCCTGCCCGAGCTGCTGGCGGCCAACAGCGATGAGCGCAATGCCCTGGCGGCGCAGCTGGTGGCACGGGTAGAAGAATACGCCGAATGCCTCGACGCCAACCCGCCGGTCTACCTGATGCTGAGCAAGACCGACCAGTTACCGGGCTTCAGCCAGGCATTCGACGGCCTCGACCTGCATGAGCGCCAGCAACCGCTGGGCATGACCTTTGGCCTGTCGGAAATCCGCAACAGTGGCCTGCACGCCGTGCTGCAGACGCGCCTGAAGAACTTGCAGGGTCACGTTCGCCAGCACGTCGATGCGCAGATGATCGCCCTCGGCGCCGAGGCCGACAGTGCGCTGTTGAACTTCCCGCAGTACTTCGCCGCCCTCAGCGATGTACTCGAGCAATTCCTCGACCACTTCACGCGTGGCCATCGCGGCGGGACCCCGCTGCTGCTGCGTGGCCTGTACTTCACCAGTGCGCTGCAGACCGGGCAGCAGCTGGGACAAGTCTATGAAGACGTCATCGCCGACGAGTTCGCCTTGCAAGCGGCCTACGATGAGCCTGCCGAACGTGCTGGCAAGCCCGTGGGCAACCGCAGCTACTTCATCACCGACACCTTCCGCCAGGTGATATTCCCGGACCGCGACCTGACCTTGTACCAGTCACGCCTGGGCCGGCAGGCCACGTTCAGCCCGCTGTTACTGGGCCTGGCCGTTGCCACGGGTGTCCTGTTCATCGGCTGGCAGGCATTGTCGTTCATCAACAACCGGCAGTGGCTCGATGGCTTGCGCGGGCAACTGGCGCAGATCGAACATGCGCAGGATCGCGAGCAACTGCTGGCCGCAGGCAAGGGCCTGGAAGTGCTGCGCGAACAGATGGCGGTAGTCGAAGCCCATCGCCTGCAAGGCGTCCCCCTGCCGTTGGCTGCTGGCCTTTACCACGGTGAAGCAGTCCATCAGGTGAGCAGTGCCGCATACCTGGCGCAACTGCGCAGCCAGGCGCTTGAGCCGATCACCCGCAGCCTGCAAGTGCAGATGCGCGCGTTCAACACATTCGCCAACGGCATCAACCAGGAACTGGAGTTCACCCCAGCGCCGCTGCCTAAAAAACGCAACGGCAAGCCTCTCGCCCCTGCCTTGGCCGCCAAGGCCACAGCAGCCAACACCCGCCTGGGTGGCTACGCCGCCAAGGTCAACCTGGCCACCGCCAGCGATGCCGCCGAGCTGTCCGCCACCACCGGTGGCCTGTCGTTGTCCGAAGAAATGCTCGGCCGACTTGACGAACAGCAGGTGGCCTCGATCATCGACGCCTACAACACGCTCAAGCTGTACCTGCTGCTGACCGAGCCCCAGATACATCCAGATCCGGCCTTCGTCGCTGCCAGCCTGCCCCAGGCCTGGACAGGTGCAGCCGCTGAAGGGGCCCCGGCCGACGCCGGGGTAATCGAAGAAAACGCACCGCTTTACGTGCAGTTGCTGGAGCAAGGCCAGGCGCCGGCACTGCCGCGCAACGAGCAACTTATCGACGAGACCCGGCAGAACCTCAAGGCATTCATGATCTCCAGCTCGCTGGTCGATCGTGAATACCTGCGCCTGCAACTTGAGTCGAGCCGCCAGTTCCCGACGTTGAGCCTCAACGACCTGGTGCCGCAACCGGGCCGTGCGCTGCTGTACGGGTCCGCTGGCGTGCCAGCAATCTACACGCGCCAGGGCTGGGACACCTTCGTCAAGCCCGAACTGATCAAGCTGGTGTCGGGCAACCTGCGCAACGAGTCGGACTGGGTGCTGGACGGTGAAGGCGGCGACGCGCTCGTGCAAAAAGCCAACTTCGTGCGCGAGTTCATGACCCGCTACAAGCGCGACTACACCCAGGCCTGGTACAAGATGGTCAGCAGCGTCGGTGTGCGCCACTTCACCGACCTGGCCTCGGCCACCGAGCAACTGGGCCTGCTCAGTGACGTGCAGAACTCGCCTGTGAAAAACCTGCTGGCGGCGGTCAATGACAACACCCAGTGGGACCTGCCGACCAAGCACGCGATCCCGGCCCCTGGCGCCGCTCGCGATGACGGTTTCTGGAGCAAGGTCACAGGCTTGTTCGACACCGAGAACGCCCTGCCCACCAGCGTCGCCCCGGCCTTGCCGGCGGTGGACGACGGCAGCCTGGCCAAACGTTTCGAGCCGGTGGCGCGAGTGTTTGCGCAAAACAACGCCGAAGGCGCCGACAGCACCATCATGGACCGCTACCTGGCCGCCTTGCGCAAGCTCAAGGTACGCATGAACAACATCCAGCGTTCGCAGGATGTGGGCAAAAGCAGCAAGCAGCTGATCAGCGAAACCTTGGAAGGCCAGCCAAGCGAAGTCACCACCGTACGCAACTATGTGGAGAGCAGCGTCGACACCAGCCAGGACGGCTTGTCCCGCTCACTGCAGGGGCTGTTCAGCCTGCCCATCCAGTACGCCTGGGCGACCCTGCGTGACCCGGCCGGCCAGCAGATCGCCAAGGCCTGGGCGCAACAGATTGCCAAACCGTGGGAACAGGTCATGGCGCACCGTTACCCGATTGCCGGCGGCAGCAACAATGAAGCGTCGGTGAAAGACCTGCAACGCTTCGTCGACCCGGACAGCGGCCTGCTGCCCGCCTTCAAACGTAACGAAATCGGCAACCTGGCCGGCGGTGAGGGCCTGGGTGTGGGCGACAGCAAGGGGCCAGCGCTGGTCAACCCTGGCATGCTCAACAGCATCGACAAGGCCAGCTCGGTGGGCCAGGTGATCGCCAGCCTGTCTGACCGTGACAACGGCTTCGAGATCATGCTGGAGCCGTCGGCCAACTTCACCGACATCGTGTTCACCCTCGACGGCCAGGAGCAGCACTACCGCAACGGCCGTAGCAGCTGGAACCGCTTCGCCTGGCCGGGCACCAACAACGCACCTGGCGCACGCCTGGACGTAGTGACCCTGAGCGGTGCGCGGGTGACCGTGTTCGACTTCCCGGGGCGCTGGGGCTTGCTGCGTATGAACGAAAGCGCCCGCGTAGACGACCTGGATGGCATTCAGCAACGCTTCAGCTGGAACACCGCCAGTGGTCGCGTGAGCCTTGTGGTGCGCAACTTTGGCGGGGTCAAGCTGACCGACCTGGGTGACGTCAAGGCGCTGAGCGCCCTGAACGACAGGGGCGGCCAATGATCGGTTGTTTCGGCAAGCTACCGTCGAGCGCGGACTTCGTCAGCCTGCATGGCGCGGCGGAGGAAGTCTGCGAGTTCGACGCCTGGTTGCAGTCATCGCTGGCGGCCATGCGCCACTGCGATGACTGGCAGGCGTTGTTCGACGCGCTGCCGGTATGTTTCTTCAACTACCGCGCACGCAACGGCAACTGGCTGCTGGGTGGCCTGCTCAGCTCGCGCGATGCCAGTCAACGGCGCTACCCGTTTTTCATCTTCCAGTTGCTCAAGGGTGAAGCAGGCACTGCACAGGTCAACCCGTACACCCTTGGCGAGCTGTTCAGCGCACAGATCAAGCCATTGCTGCACCAGGCCGTGCAAGGCGCTGGCAGCGCCAGCCTGTTCGAGCGGATCAAGGCCTTGCGCCCGCTACAGGGCCAGGACCTTGACCTGTTCCGCCGCGTGCACACCAAGTTTCTCCACGATTACAGCCTGACTGATGTCGCCCGAGCCCTACACGGTTCCTGGCCAAATTTCGACAGCGCCACCGCCCTGGCCCACCTGCAGATCAGCCGGGCCGCGCTGCATGGCGATTTTGCAGGCGGTATCGAGTTGCCGCTGCCGGCCGAACGTGGCCTTAAAAACCCTACGGCCGACCTTTGGCTGACCTGGCTCACCCGCATGAGCCGGCAACCCGACGTGCCGGCGGTAAGCCTGCTGGTCGACGATTTCATGCACCCGCGGCTGTACTGCTTCCCGTCGCGCCACGCCAACAGCGCCTACCGCCTGCTCAGTGAATGCGCCGACACACATCAGCACCTGAAGCTGCTCAACCCGCTACCAGGCGCACCACGGCAGCACAATTACGACCGACCTCTTGAACACGTCATCGACCAGTTCGTCGATGCACTGGATGCGACGCCTGTATGAACAAGATCAAGTACTACTGCCTGCGCTACCAACCCTACCTGCTGGGTGTGGCATTCTTCCTGGCGATCTTCCTGGTCTGGGCCATCGGCCGTGCATTGGGCTTTGCCTCGCTGCACAGCTTGCTGGCGGGTATCGGTGCGTTTCTGCTGCTGTCGGCGGGCTATGTACTGTTGCTGTACCGCGGTGCTGGCCAGCACCACAACCTCGAAGGCCTGCTGCGCGACGACGCCGACCAGGCCGTACTCAGCGCCACCCCGGCCGACCGGGAAGAGGTCAGCCTGTTGCGCGAGCGCCTGCTGCAGAGCATCGAGCGCCTGCACAGCAACAAAGCGCGCGGCGCCTCGGCCAAGGACGCGCTGTATGCCCTGCCCTGGTACCTGGTGATCGGCCAGCCGGCCGCGGGCAAGAGCACGATGATTCTGCAGTCGGGCCTGAACTTCCCCTACGCCGAGCGCGAAGGCGCACGGGTCGCAGGCCTGGGCGGCACGCGCAACTGCGACTGGTTCTTCAGCTCCGAAGCGGTGCTGCTGGACACCGCCGGGCGCTACATGAACAGCCCCGAAGAAGCCGGCAAGTGGCGTGGCTTCTTGCAACTGCTGCGCCAGCACCGCCAGCGCCGCCCGCTCAACGGTTTGATCGTCAGCGTCAGCATCGCCGACATCCTGCATGGCTCGGCCGAGGACCAGGAGCGCGTGGCCAAACGCCTGCGCGAACGCATCCAGGAAAGCTGCGCACTGCTCGAAGTGCGCCTGCCCATCTATCTGGTCTTCACAAAGTGCGATCTGATCCCCGGTTTCACGCCGTTCTATCGCCAGCTGGACGACGCTGCGCGTGGTGAAGTGATGGGCAAAACCTTCTCGCACAAGGGTTACGAGCAGGCCGACTGGGGCCAGCGCTTTGGCAACGCGATGGACGAGCTGGCCAGTTACTGGCGACAGGTGGCTGGCCAACAACTGGTACACCAGGACATTCAGGTCACTCGGCAGAACAACGCGGCCTATCGCTTCCCGCTGGAGCTGGCCGCGCTCAAGCCGCGCCTGCAGCAATTCGTCGACAGCCTGTTGCGTGCCAACCCCTACCAGAATGCAGAGTTGCTGCGCGGGTTCTATTTCACCGCTGCGCTGCAAGCCGACGAGGCCCAGTGGGGCAGCCACGGCCAGCATGTGGCCGAACGCTTCGCACTTGAGCAGGTTGAAGGTTCTGGCACTGCCGGCAGCCAGCCAGCCCCCCTGTTCATCAACAGCCTGTTCCGCAAGGTCATCATTCCCGACCAGCACCTGGTGGCGCTGTACACCAGCAACCACCGCGAGCGCCGGCGCAAGGCCGGCTGGGTTGGCGCCGCCGGCCTGGCAGCGCTGGTGCTCTGCAGCCTGTGGGGCTGGTCGTACCTGAACAACCGCGCCACCCTGGCCAGCATTGCCGGCGAGCTGGCTCAGGCCAAGGCCGACGACCAGGCTGGCAGCGACCAGTACACCGCCTGGAGAAGCCTTGACCGCTTGCGTTTCTGGGCCGCGCACTACTATCAGCAACACCACGAGCAGGGCGTGCCGCTTGGCATGCGCCTGGGCTTGTACCAGGGCCATGCGGTCGAGCCGCTGCTGCGCAGCCGCTACTTCGCCACGCTGCAGAACGTGATGCTCAAGCCCACGGCCGATAACCTGACCCGTACCCTGTACCTGTTGACCACGCTCAAGGTCTACCAACGCAACACCCGCGAGCTGCAGCCGGTAAGCGGCGTCGACAGCGTCGAGGCCGAGGCGCTGCCGCATGACAACCGCGCCCAGTCGATCGCCGACTTCGGCAAAGCGACCCTGGACACCTACGTGATGCTCTCGCAGGCAATGCGCGAGAAGGCTGACCCTGCGTTCCTCAAGGCGCACCTACCGGACTACTGGTACCCGGCCATCGCCCGCCACACCGGCAAGCGCATGGCCGCAGCCGGTAGCGACGCCAGCGGCGACCAGGACTACCTGTACGCCAGCCGCCAGATCACCTTCTACAGCGACCAGATCCGTGAGCCGGACGTGCCACGCATCCTCGACAACGCCTTCCTGATGTCCAGCTCACGCAATTACATCGACAGCCTGCGGGCCCAGTCGCTGCGCTCGATCGAGACCATCACGCTGGAATCCGACACCCTGTTCGCCTTTGGCCGCGCCGACTTCCAGAGCCTGAAGAACGAAGGCCAGAACCAACTGAGCGCGATTGCCAGCAAGCTGTTGAACACCCCGAACATCGGCAAGGTGGTCATCTCTGGCCACGCCGATCAGCTCGGCGACAGCCAGGGCAACCTGCAGGTTTCGAAGCAACGGGCGCAAACCATCCGCACCTACCTGGTCGGCAAGGGCGTGCCCGCCGAGCTGGTGGTCGCGCAAGGCGAAGGCAGCCGCAAACCACTGGTCAACTGCGACATGCAACAACCGCGGGCGCAATTGATCAAGTGCCTGGAGCCCAACCGCCGGGTGGAAATCGAAGTGCGTGGGCTGAACTGAGCCACGCCGCAAGAACCGGTCGCCCGGGCCTCACAGGAGGAGGCCCGGGTGGCGGCAAGCTACCTCTGCCGGTATGCCCGGCGAGGTCAAAACCAAGGGGCGCATGAGCAACCCTTTACACGTTGTTAATGGAGAGTTTCACAATGGCATTTGACGCGTATATCCAAATCGACGGCATCCCAGGCGAAGTACTGGATGAAAAACACAAGGACTGGATCGAAGTGCTGGGCTACGAGTACGGCGCCACCCAGGCAACCTCGGCTACCGCCAGCTCCTCGGGTGGTGCGTCTTCCGAGCGTGTTGCCCTGAGCGACTTCAAGATCCGCAAGGCCGTCGACAAGGCTTCGGCCAAACTGTTCGAGCACTGCTGCACCGGCAAGCACATCGCCAAGCTGAAGCTGAACGTGAACCGCGCCGGTGGCGACAAGGTCACCTACCTGACCATCGACATGGAAGAAGTCGTGGTGTCGTCGGTCAAGTTCATCGCCGGTGGCAACCAAGGCGGTGAAGACAAGGCGGTCAGCGACCTGCCTGTAGAAGAAATCAGCTTCAACTTTGCCCGTATCAAGACCACCTACACCCAGCAGAACCGCACCGACGGCCAGGCCGGCGGCAACATCGTCGGTGGCTGGGACCGTACCGCGAACAAAGTGTTCGCCTAAGCCATGGGCCGCTTCGGCGGCCTGTACTGCGCGGCGTGCCAGGTTTTCTGGCACGCTGTTCATCAGCCATGTCCAGAGTGTTATATGCCTGAAATCCTCAATGACCTCTCGCTGGCCACACTGGCCGCACCCATCGAAGGTGGCAGTGGCGAAGACTTGAGCTTCTCTGCCTTGTTCGACCAGATCAAGGAAGCCCGCCGGGCGGACCCTGACTACCTGACCCAGGGCGACTGGCAAACCGACTTGAAGACTGCCGACTGGGAGCAGGTAATCAACCTGTCGGCTCAAGGGTTGGCGCAGCAAAGCAAAGACTTGATGCTGGTGGCCTGGCTCAGCGAGGGCCTGGCCCAGCGTGAGCACTTCGAAGGCATCACTTTTGGCCTAGAGCTGACCGAACGGCTTCTGGATACGTTCTGGGACACCCTGTTCCCAACGCTTGAAGACGGCCTGGACGAGCGCGCGGCGCGGCTGTCCTGGCTGAAGACCACGCTCACCGACATTGCCGGTGGCTTGCCCATTACCCAAGGGCAGCATTTTGGCGTGTTGCGCTATGACGAGTCACGCCACGTCGAAAACCTCGCCCTGCAGAACCCCAAGGCAATGCAGACAGCACTGAACGAAGGCAAGATCAACGCCGAGATTTTCCAGCGCTCGGTAGCGCTGAGCGACACTGATCACCTGCGTGCCAAGGCGCTGCAGATCGGCACCAGCCTGAATGCGTGCAAACGCCTGCAGGCCAGCGCCGACCGCCTGTTCGGCCACGAGGCGCCCAGCTTCGCCAGCCTTGCCGACATGCTGTCGCGCGCCAGCCAGCTGGCGGAGAAACTGCTCAAGGATCGCGGCGTCGAGCTGCACCCCGCAGCGGTGGCAGTAGCAGAACCCGAGGCCATCTTTGTCTCTACTGACGCAGCAGGTGAACCGATGAACACGCCCGTACAGGCCTCTGCGCCTGCCCCTATGCGCACGACACCACTGACCCGCGACGAGGCTTTCACCATGCTTGCGGGCATCGCCCAGTTTTTCAAGCAAAGCGAGCCGCAGAGCCCGGTACCTTACTTGATCGAACGTGCGATCAAGTGGGGCAACATGCCGTTGGAGGGCTGGCTGAGCGATGTGATCAAAGACAGCAACGTGGTGGACAACATTCGTGATGTGCTAGGCACTCGCGAACCAAGGTCCTGATACTCGTTCGGGCCGACCCGGCCTCTTCGCGCACCGACTTGCCAAGGCGCAGGCCAGTACAGCCTCGGCAAATGCTGCTAACGTGAGCGCTCCAAACTGCCAAGGACCGCTCAGATGCCGCCACGCTCACCCACTCCCACCGGTTTCGTCCGCGTCCGTGGCGCCCGCGAGCACAACCTGAAGAACATCGATGTCGATATCCCTCGCGACGCCTTGGTGGTGTTTACCGGCGTGTCCGGTTCGGGCAAGTCATCGCTGGCCTTCTCCACGCTTTATGCCGAGGCCCAGCGCCGCTATTTCGAATCGGTAGCGCCCTATGCCCGGCGCCTGATCGACCAGGTTGGCGTGCCCGACGTGGATGCCATCGACGGCCTGCCGCCGGCAGTGGCCCTGCAACAGCAACGTGGTACGCCAAGTGCCCGCTCTTCGGTGGGCAGCGTCACCACCCTGTCCAGCTCGATCCGCATGCTCTACTCGCGCGCGGGCCACTACCCGGCCGGGCAAGCAATGCTGTACGCCGAGGACTTTTCACCGAACACACCTCAGGGCGCCTGCCCGGAGTGCCACGGCATGGGCCGGGTTTACCAAGTGACCGAAGCGACCATGGTCCCCGACCCGTCGCTGACTATCCGCGAGCGGGCGGTGGCCGCGTGGCCGATGGCCTGGCAGGGGCAGAACCAGCGCGACATCCTGGTGACGCTGGGCTATGACGTGGACATTCCCTGGCGCGACCTGCCCCAGGCGCAACGCGACTGGATCCTGTTCACCGAAGAAACGCCTACCGCGCCCGTGTATGCCGGCTTGACCCCAGCGCAGACCCGCGACGCACTCAAGCGCAAACTGGAGCCCAGCTACCAAGGCACGTTCATGGGTGCACGGCGTTACGTGCTGCATACGTTCATGCACTCGCAAAGCGCGCAGATGCGCAAGCGCGTGGCTCAGTACATGCGCCCCAGCCCCTGCCCGCTGTGCCAGGGCAAGCGCCTGAAGCGCGACGCGCTGGGCGTGACCTTCGCCGGCCTGGACATCGCCGAGCTGTCGCACCTGCCGTTGCAGGCGCTGGCCGAAGTGTTGCGCAAGGTGGCGGCGGCAGACTACCTGACACTGCAGCAGGATGAGCTGACGCTGGAAAAGCGCCTGGCCGCCCAACGCATCGCCAACGAACTGCTGGAGCGTATCGACACATTGCTCGGCCTGGGCCTTGGTTACCTGGCACTTGAGCGCAGCACCCCGACGTTGTCCTCCGGCGAGCTGCAACGCCTGCGCCTGGCCACCCAGCTGAATTCACAGTTGTTCGGCGTGATCTACGTGCTCGACGAGCCATCGGCCGGTTTGCACCCAGCCGACAGCGAAGCGCTGTTCGAAGCCTTGCAACGCCTGAAGCATGCAGGCAATTCGGTGTATGTGGTGGAGCACGACCTGGACACCATGCGCCGCGCCGACTGGCTGGTGGATGTAGGGCCGGCTGCCGGTGAGCATGGCGGTACCATTCTTTACAGCGGGCCGCCTGCGGGCCTGGCCGAGGTCGAGCAGTCATGCACCCGTGCCTACCTGTTCAGCGCCCCGCCCCAGACCAAACGCGCCCCCCGTCAGCCCTGCGACTGGCTGAAGCTTGAAGGCATCACGCGCAACAACCTCGATAACCTCAGCGCTGCCTTCCCGCTGGGCTGCTTCACCGCCGTTACCGGTGTTTCCGGTTCTGGCAAGTCCAGCCTGGTCAGCCAGGCCCTGCTGGAACTGGTAGGGGCACACCTGGGTCATGCCGAGCAACGTGGCGAGCCCGAAGAACACAGCCTGGAAGACGAACCTGATCAGGCCAGTAGCGGCCAGGTGAGTGCGGGGCTTGGCAGCATCAAGCGCCTGGTGCAGGTCGACCAGAAGCCAATCGGCCGCACACCGCGCTCCAACCTGGCCACCTATACCGGCCTGTTCGACCATGTACGCAAGCTGTTCGCCGCCACCGAGCAGGCCAAGGCGCAGGGTTTCGACGCTGGGCGTTTTTCTTTCAACGTTGCCAAGGGCCGCTGCGCCAACTGCGAGGGTGAAGGTTTCGTCAGCGTCGAGTTGCTGTTCATGCCCAGTGTCTACGCGCCCTGCCCAACCTGCCATGGCGCCCGCTACAACCCCGAAACCCTGGCGGTGAGTTGGCAAGGCATGAACATCGCGCAAGTGCTGCAGATGACCGTCGACCAAGCCCTGCAGGTATTTGCCGAACAGCCACCGGTGCGACGTTGCCTGCAAGTGCTGCAGGATATCGGCCTGGGCTACCTGCGCCTGGGCCAACCGGCCACCGAGCTGTCCGGTGGCGAGGCGCAGCGGATCAAGCTGGCTACCGAACTGCAACGCATCGCCCGCGGGGCAACGCTGTATGTGCTGGATGAGCCCACCAACGGTTTGCACCCGCAGGACATCGACCGGCTGCTGGTGCAGTTGAACCGCCTGGTCGAGGGCGGGCACAGCGTGGTAGTGGTCGAGCACGACATGCGTGTGGTGGCGCAAAGCGACTGGGTGATCGATATTGGGCCGGGAGCTGGCGATGCCGGGGGCAAGGTGGTGGTCAGCGGCATCCCGCAAGTCGTGGCTGGCTGTAGCGAAAGCCGTACAGCGGCGTTTCTGGCCAAAGCCTTGTAGTGCCTGCGCATTGCCAGGCTCCGTGGATGGCGCTTAGAATGCGATCAATTCTTAATTGCACCCTTCGCCCGGAGCCTCGCGCCCGTCATGCCGCCCGCCGACCCTACCCTGAACCTGCAAGTCCAGACGCTGTACACCGAGCACCATGGCTGGCTGCAGGGCTGGCTGGGGCGGAAACTGGGCAATGCCTGCGATGCCGCCGACCTGGCTCATGACACGTTCGTGCGCCTGCTCAGCCGGCAGGGCAACAGCTTTTTCGGCAATGAACCCCGGGCCTTGCTGACCCACATCGCAAAGGGCCTGGTGATCGACCGCTGGCGCCGCCAGGAAGTCGAGCGCGCCTACCTGGAAGCCATCGCACACTTGCCGCAACCCGAGGTGCCCTCGCCGGAAACGCGCTGGCTGATCCTCGAAACCCTGTACCGCATCGACGCCATGCTGCGCGACATGCCGGCCCGTGTACGTCAGGTGTTCCTGCTGTCGCAGCTGGACGGGCTGACCTACGCACAAATTGCAGAACAGCTGCAGGTTTCGCTGATCACCATCAAGCGCGACATGCGCACGGCTTTCCTTGCCTGCCTGAGCATCGACTGATGGTGCAGCGCATCGACCCACTGATCCTTGGCGAAGCCGCTGACTGGCTGGTGCAGCTGCAGTCGGGCAACGCCACCGAGGACGATCGCCGTGCGGTCCTAGCCTGGTGCCAACGCAGCGCCCAGCACGCCCAGGCGTGGCAGCGTGCCGAGGCCATCCTCGGTGATTTCCGCCGCCTGCCCACCCCGGTTACCGGTGAAACCCTGCGCCGCCTGAGCCGCAACGGGGCGGTAAGCCGTCGCCAGGCCCTGCAGCGCCTGGGGCTGTGGCTGCTGGCAGCACCCACGGCCTGGCTGGCCTGGCGTGAAACGCCTTGGCAGCAATGGACCGCCGATGCGCGCACCGCGGTCGGCGAGCAACGCGCATTGACACTTGCCGACGGTAGCCAGGTGCTGCTGAACACCGACACAGCCATCGATATCACCTTCGACGCCCAACAGCGCCGCATCGACCTGCTGGCGGGCGAGATTCTGCTCACCAGCGCCAAGGACCCTGCCACCCTGGCGCGGCCGCTGCTAGTGCGCACCCTGCATGGTCAGGCGACTGCGCTGGGCACACGCTTCAGCGTGCGTATCGATGGCGCGCTGACCCGGGTGGCCGTACTTGAAGGCGAAGTGGCTACACGCCCGCTGCATGCCGCAAGCCTGTTGCTCAAGGCTGGCGAGCGCAGCGCTTTCGATGCCGACCGAGTACTGCCCGCCTCAGCGCTGGAAACCGGTGACCTGGCCTGGGAGCACGGCATGCTGCTGGCGCGCGACATGCGCCTGGCCGACCTGTTGCTGGAGTTAGGTCGCTATCGCCCAGGCGTGCTGCGCTGCCACCCGGCAGTGCGCGAGCTGAAGGTATCGGGCGCCTTTCCACTGGCAGACACCGACGCCAGCTTGCGGCTGCTGGGTGACACCCTACCCGTATCAATCCAGGGTTTGACCCGTTACTGGGTGACGGTGGAGCCCCTAAGCTGACACGCCCCTACAGGGACCGCGAAAAAGTCAGTGATACCTTTACCTGCGTCGTCCGGTGATGAGTGCAGAACCTTCATTTTCTGCACCCACAGGATGCTTGCATGACGCCCCGCCAGCCGTACCGCTTGCCCTTCAAGGCACTGAGCCTTGCTATCGCCATGGCCGCCCTGGCCCCCACGGCGATGGCCGCCGACACCACCCCGCGCACCTATCACCTGGCCGCTGGCCCACTGGCCGACGTGCTGGCGCGCTTCGCCGCCAGCGCCGGAGTACCATTGTCGTTCGACCCGGCCCTGCTCAACGGCCTACAAAGCCAGGGCCTGCAGGGTAACTACAGCATCCCGGAAGGTTTCACCCGCCTGCTGGCCGGCAGTGGCTACAGCCTGATCACCACCGACAGCGGCGGTTATACCTTGGCGCCGACGGTCGACCTGGGCAATGCCCTGGAACTGGGTGCGACCACCATCAACAGCGACCTGGCCGCCAGCAGCGACACCTGGCAAGGTGGCCAGGTAGCCCGCAGCGCGCGCCTGGGCGTGCTCGGCGACCAGGCCATCAGCGACGTGCCGTTCAGCGTTACCAGCTACACCGCCAAGACCATCGCCGACCAGCAGGCTCGCACCCTGGGTGACGTGTTGCTCAATGACGCGTCGGTGCGCCAGTCGGCGGGCTTCGGCAACTTCTCGCAAGTGTTCACCATTCGCGGTTTGCCGCTGAACACCGACGACATCAGCTACAACGGCCTTTACGGCGTACTGCCGCGGCAGATCGTGACCACCGAAGCGCTCGAGCGAGTCGAGGTGTTCAAAGGGTCCAGTGCCTTCCTCAATGGGGTCGCACCGCAAGGCAGCGGCATTGGGGGTGCAATCAACCTGGTGCCCAAGCGCGCCGAAGATACCCCCACACGGCACGTTACCCTCGACTATGCCACTGGCGACAACATTGGCGGCCATCTCGACCTGGGCACGCGGTTTGGTGAGGACAATCGTTTCGGCGCCCGCATCAACCTGGCCCAGCATGACGGCGGCACTGGCGTGGACGACGAAGCCCAGCATTCCACCCTGGTTGCCGTGGCCCTTGATTACCGTGGCGAGCGGCTGCGCTTGTCCACCGATCTGGGCTACCAGAAGGAACGCATCAACCAAGGCCGCGCGGTGATCTACCCCACCGGCAGCAAGGTGCCCCACGCGCCTTCAGCGCGTGACAACTATTCGCAAGCCTGGAGCTGGTCGCAGCTGGAAGACACCTACGGCATGCTCAACGCCGAGTACGACCTGAACGACAACTGGATGCTGTATGCCGGCGCCGGCGCCAAGCACACGCGTGAGAACGGCGAATACTCCTCGCTGTACGTCAGCGACGCGAACGGCACCGCGCGCGGAGGTTTTCTGTATTCGCCCCACGACGAGGACAACAAAAGCGCCGTCGCCGGGCTCAATGGCCGCTTTGCCACCGGCCCGGTCAGCCACCGGGTCAATTTCGGCCTGTCAGGCATGTGGGGTGAACAGCGTTCGGCCTACGAGGCACTGGCTGCCAGCAAGCGTTATGACAGCAACCTGTACAACCCGGTGAAAGTGCCGCGCCCCACCGACACCTACTTTGGCAGCGACCTGCACGACCCGCGCATCGTCGGCAAAAACCGCAACAAGAGCGTCGCATTGTCCGACACCCTGGGTTTTCTTGATGACCGCGTCCTGTTGACCGTGGGTGTGCGCCGGCAATCGATCAGCGTCGACAGCTGGGCGACCGCCACGGGGGGGCGCAACACGCCGTACGACGAGTCGATCACCACACCGGTGTATGGCTTGGTGATCAAGCCTTGGGAGCATGTGTCGTTCTATGCCAACCGCATCGAGGGCTTGGCCCAGGGCCCGACGGCACCGTCGAGTGTCAGCAATGCCAACGAGGTGTTCCCGCCCAAGCGCAGCAAGCAGGTCGAGGCTGGGGTGAAACTGGACTGGAACAGTTTTGGCGCCACCTTGGGCGTGTACCGCATCGAACAGCCCAACAGCGTCACCTACCGCGCTCCGGGCGCTGCGCTGGACACATTCAGCATGGACGGCGAGCAGGTCAACAAAGGCGTGGAACTGAACCTGTTTGGTGAGCCCGTCGACGGCTTGCGCCTGCTGACAGGCGCGGTATTCATGCACACCGAGCAGAAGCACACGGCCTATGGCAGCAACGACGGCAACCGCGCCGCTGGCGTGCCACGCTTCCAGTACAACCTGGGTGCCGACTGGGACGTGCCTGGCATTCAAGGCGCCGCGCTCAGTGCCCGCTTGCTGCGCACGGGTGGCCAGTATGTGAATGCGGCCAACAGCCTGAGCATTCCGGCCTGGACCCGAGTGGACCTGGGCGCACGCTACCGTTTCAAGGTCGATGACAAGCAAGTGACATTGCGCGCCAACGTGGAGAACGTGGCGAACAAGGCGTACTGGGCTTCGGCGTCGACTTCCAACAACTACTTGACCCAAGGTACGCCGAGAGTGCTGCGATTGTCGGCCAGTGTAGACTTCTGAGCCATTCGCGGCACAGGGCTGTTCCTACAGCGACGGCATCGCCTGCAAATGCGAGGCAGTGCGTGTAGGAGCAGCCTTGTGCTGCGAAAGGGCCGGAAGATGTCGTGGCCACTGCCCTACATCCACCAGGCCAACACCACCGGCAACCAGGCAAACGACAGCACTGTCGAGCACATCACCAGGTTTGCCACCTGCTCCGGCTCACGGTTGGCCCGTACCGCCATCAGGTAGTTGAACACGGCTACCGGCATCGCCGACTGCACCACCAGCACTGCACGCTCCAGGCTCTCCATACCCAGCGCTGCGCCCACCGCCCAGCCCACCCCGGCCCCCAGGCCAATGCGCAAACCACCCAGCAGCATGCCACTGCCAACATGGCGCAGGCGAATGCTGGCCAGCGATACCCCGAGGGTCAGCAGCATCAGCGGAATGGTCATGCCACCCAGCAAGTCCGCGGTATTGGCCAGCCAGCGCGGCAGCTCGAAGTCCAGAAATATGATCGGCATGGCACCGGCCAGGCTGATCACGATGGGGTTGCGCAGCAAAGCCTTGAGCGAAGCGGCAGTGCCGGAAATGGCCATACCAATGGTGAACTGCACGATCGAGAGGGTGAGAAAGAACGCCACGGCCAGGGCCAGGCCATGTTCACCAAAGGCGTACAGGCTGATCGGCAGCCCCATGTTGCCGGTGTTGGGGAACATGAACGCCGGCAGCAGTACCCGCCAGTGCATCCCCGAAACGCGGCACACCAGCAAAGCGGCCATGGCCATGCCCAGGGTGCACAGCAGACAGGCCATGGCCATGCTGGTGAAGGCGGCGGGGTCCAGCTCGGTGCGGCTGAGGGTGGACAGTACCAATGACGGTGTGCCAACGGTCATCACCACCCGAGCGATGAACTCGGTGGGGTAGTCCAGGCCCTTGCGGGCCCAGATATAGCCGATGCCGGCGACGATGAATACCGGGGCCAGGACTGCAAACAACGACGCGAACATGGGGGCCTTCCTTGGTGTGGGTTCAGCATTATGCAGCAGTCTGCAAGATTGCCCAGATAACCTCACCCCTGTCGGAGCAGCCCTCAAGATTGTCTGTAAAAGACACTTTCATGTCGCCCACAGACTGCGGCGTCTCGTCGCATACCGTTGCCCCTTGGGCAAAAGCTTCCAAGCCCGTAGAATCCCGCTTCCTTTTCGCCCGTCGCCTTGAACGGTGGCAACCAGCAGCAAAGACAGAGTCAGCGCCTGAACACATGAACGCACATGTGAAATAGGCTCAACCCTCCCCGCCCGGCCCCTTCCCAAAAGGCCCAGCGGTTGAGTCTTGCCCAGGTCGCATCCGTGTCGCCACTCGCCCCTTGTTGGGCCGAGCCGGTGTGCGCGTCCGAGAAGGCGCTCATTCCGCTCATCCAACTAGAGGTACGTATGTCTCCGCGTTTGCTGGCCATGGCGCTGGCGCCCCTGCTCGGGCTGTTCATCATCGCCCTGGGCAACGGCTTCATGTCTTCCCTGACCACCCTGCGCCTGGGCGCTGCCGGTGAGTCCGCCACCACCATTGGTATCGTCTCGTCGACTTACTTCATCGGCCTGACCCTTGGTGCCATCTTCAACGACCGGCTGATCCTGCGCATCGGCCACATCCGCGCCTATACCAGCTTCGCCTCGCTGATCGCCGTGACCATCCTGCTGCAGGGCCTGTTCTATGACGTCACCTGGTGGTCTGTGCTGCGCCTGATCAATGGCTGGGCGGCCGTCGGCGTGTTCCTGGTGATCGAAAGCTGGCTGCTGCTGGCCGGTGACGCGAAAATCCGTGGTCGCTTGCTGGCGCTGTACATGATCGCCTTCTATGGTGCCGGGGTAATCGCCCAGGCCGGCCTTGGCGAAATTACCCAGTTGGGCGAAACCGCACCCTTCATGCTGGCTGGCGTGCTGGCCGCCCTGTCGGTGCTGCCAATCGTGATCCTGCCGCGGGTGTCGCCGCTGTTGGACCAGGTCGAACCCCTCAAGCCCCGCCAATTGCTGGGTGTGGCGCCGTCGGGCCTGGTCGGTTGCTTCGGCTCGGGCGTGGCCATTGCCGGCATTTATGCGCTGCTGCCGCTGTACCTGCAACGCATCGGCCTGGAGGTAGGGGAAGTTGGCAACATGATGGCCTGGGTGATCCTGGGTGCCATGCTGCTGCAATACCCGGTCGGGCGCTGGTCCGACCGCAAGGACCGCCAAGATGTGCTGATTGCCCTGGCTGCGCTGTGCGTGGTGCTGTCGCTGATCACGGTGTTCCTGCCGTCGGACTCGTTCCTGCTGCCGGCCATGCTGTTCCTGCTCGGTGGCGGCGTGTTCACCCTGTACCCGGTGGCGGTCAGCCACGCGGCCGACCGCGCGCCTTCCGATGCGCTGGTACCGATGATTCAGGGCCTGCTGCTGATCAACTCGCTGGGTTCGGCCATGGCGCCGGTGGCCATTTCGCCGATGATGAGCGAATTTGGCGAGGCCGGGCTGTTCTGGGCCTTTGCCGTGGTCAACCTGGCCATGGTGTGCTTCTTCATGTGGCGCCGTGGCAAGCGCCCGGCCGCGGAGCACCCAGCCCCGTTCACCGCTTCGACGACCTTCTCGCCAACCGGCGCCGAGCTGAGGGTGACCGAAGACCTGATGCATGCGGCCCAGGAGCATCCGCCGCTGGAGCCAGTGGAGCCCGTGCAGGCTGCCCGTAGCGAAACGCACTGAGCCTCGGGGCCGCACAGCGGCCCCTCCCCTGCGACCACTCGTCGCCCAGAAGGCACCCCTCCTCACACCCCCAGCCAAACGAATGACAGATCATCCGCAAAGGAGACGTCCCATGATCCGCATTCGCCCGCTCTCCCTGTGCCTGGCGCTGGCCCTGACCAGCCTCGCCGGCACTACGTTCGCCGCCACCGATACCCATACCGACAGCCGCCCGCAAACCGACCAGTCTGGCGGCAAGACCGCCGGTGATGACAGCAGCGTCAACAGCCCCGGCAGTGGCAAAAGCAACGACAGCAGCGACACCGGCAGCAATACCGATGCCGCCGACGGCGCCAGCGGCGGTTCCAACAGCACTGGCGAAGCCACGGGCTCCGGCGCCGGGTATAGCGGTGGCACCGCCGAGGACCAGGACAGCCACTGACGCGGGCCTGGGCTACACTGCGCTCCAACGCCCTGCCAAGGAGTTGCCATGAACCTCAAACCCTGGCTGCTCGCCGCCCTGATGCCTTGCGCGGCCTTGGCTAACAGCAGCAACCAAGGCGCACTGTCGATCAGCTCCTCGTCGTTCACCGATGGTGGCGTGATTGCGTTGCAGCAGGTCGGCCTGGACCCGGCCTGCGGTGCCGGCGAGGAGCGCACCCCGCAACTGAGCTGGGACAACCTGCCCGAAGGCACCCAATCGCTGGCCCTGATCATGTTCGACCCAGACGGCGGCAAGGGTGTCGGCGTAGTGCACTGGGTTGCCTACAACATCGACCCCGAACAGGATGGGCTCAAGGAAGGTATGGCCGGGCTGAGCGGGCAGTACCTGACCGTGGGCCGAAACTCGAGGGGCACCCGCAGCTACCGTGGCCCCTGCCCACCCGCCGGCGACAACCCGCACCACTATGCATTGACCCTGATCGCCACCGACCTGCCGTTAGGTACATTGCCCGAAGACCTGGACCGCAACGGCCTGCTGGAGCTGCTGCAAGGCCACGCACTGGGGGCGCAGAGCCTGGTCGGGCGCTACGGCCATTGAACCATTCAGTACAAAAATAAATGATCAGCTCCATAGCATTTATCCATTGAATGGCCCGCACCAACTGAAGTAAGCTCGGGGTCATTCACTGGAGAGCAACATGCCGAAACACACCCGCAACCACGCCAACCACACCGGTCGCAGCCTGCGCCCTGTGCTGGCCGTTGCCGGCTGCGTGGCACCTGCCAGCTATTACTTTGGGTATTGGTTTAGCCACTAGGCGCCGATACCCACACGGCGCCCACCTTCGAGGGGCCGCCGAACATGAGAATACTCAAACCCCCGGTCGGCTCCCCGACCGGGGGTTTTGCTTTTCAGGCCTTTGAACAACACCGATTCACATTGAGGACAGATTCATGAACTACGCCACTTACTACTACGCAAACACCTATGCCTGGCGATTTAGCCAATCCCGTTCGGGCCAGCCTGCCGCCTCCGATCGGTCCTCTACAGGTGGCAATGCAGCAGCCAATACGAATTCAACGATCTGTCGAACACCTCGATAGGGCCGACCACGCGGGCTTGAACCCGCCGTCCGCCCAGGGAAAAACGCCATGCAAGCTTCCAACCTCGCCCTGCCCCTGACCCAGCCGCAAGCGGCCAACACCACCGTCAGCAAACGCCTGCCCAGCCCGCACCTGCTCAAGCAGCAGATGCCACTGCCCAGCGAACTGGCCCAGCAAGTCCAGGCCCATCGCCAGGCTATCCGCAACATCCTCGAAGGCCGCGATCAGCGCCTGCTGGTCATCGTCGGCCCCTGCTCGATTCACGACCCTCGCTCAGCCCTGGAATACGCCGACCGCCTGGCCGCCCTCAGCCGCGAAGTCGATGACAAGCTGCTGCTGGTGATGCGCGCCTACGTCGAAAAACCGCGTACCACAGTGGGTTGGAAAGGCCTGGCCTACGACCCGCACCTGGATGGCAGCGACGACATGCACTCGGGGCTTGCCTTGTCCCGTGGGCTGATGCTGAGCATGATCGAGCGCGGCCTGCCCATCGCCACCGAGCTGTTGCAACCGATGGCCGCCGGCTACTTCGATGACCTGCTGGCCTGGGCCGCGATTGGCGCACGCACCACCGAATCGCAAATCCACCGCGAAATGGTCAGTGGCCTGGAGCTGCCGGTGGGCTTCAAGAACGGCACCGACGGCGGTATTGCCATCGCCAGCGACGCCATGCGCAGCGCTGCCCACTCGCACCGCCACTTCGGCATGGATGCGCAGGGCCACCCGGCAATCATCGATACCCTGGGCAATCCGGACACACACCTGGTGCTGCGTGGCGGCCACAAAGGCCCGAACTACGATGCCGACAGTATCGCCATGGCCCGCCAGGCATTGGCCAAAGCCGGCCTGCAGGCACGGATCATGGTCGATTGCAGCCACGCCAACAGCGGCAAGGACCCGGCGCGCCAGCCGGCCGTCTTCAATGATGTTTTGGCGCAGCGTCTGGCCGGCGACCGTTCGCTGGTCGGCGTGATGATCGAGGGGCACCTGTTCGAGGGTTGCCAGGCGCTGGGCAAGGGCGCACTGAAATACGGCGTGTCGATTACCGATGGCTGCCTGGGCTGGGCCTCGACCGAATCCCTGTTGCGCGAGGCGGCACAAATACTCTAGGCCGATGGTTGCAAGCCTGGCGAGACATACCCCAAGCAAGTGCGCTAGGCTTGCCTTTTTACCCCAAGGAGCAGTACCCATGGCCCGTGCAACCGCCCGCCACATCCTGGTCAGCAGCGAAGAGAAATGCAACGAACTGAAAGCCCAGATCGAAGCAGGCGCCGACTTCGCTGAAATCGCCAAAGCCAACTCTACCTGCCCGTCCAGCCGCCAGGGCGGCGACCTGGGCTCGTTCGGCCCAGGCCAGATGGTCAAGGAATTCGACACCGTGGTGTTCAGCGCCCCGGTCAACACCGTGCAAGGCCCGGTGAAGACCCAGTTCGGCTACCACCTGCTGGAAGTGACCAGCCGCCAGGACTAAGTAGCCAGTAGCTGCTCATGTCCCCTGTGGGGGCGGGTTTACCCGCGAATGCGCCAGATCAGGCAACAAGGTTGCATGGATGGACGCATTCGCGGGTAAACCCGCTCCTACAGGTTCTGTGTTGCCTGTTCCTGCTTTGTTTCGCATTCAACACGCAGGCCGCCCCCTCCCACGCCCTCACCGTCTACGGTGAAGCCCCCCGCTACAACGCCAGCTTCCAGCATTTCGACTATGTAAACCCCAACGCCCCCAAAGGTGGCATCCTGCGCCGCTCGGCCATCGAGATTGGTCAGTTCGACCACATCCTCCCCTACATCGACAAGGGTATCGGCGTCAGCGAAGTCGATGGCTTGCTCTACGCGCCTCTGGCCGTGCGCTCGTTCGATGAACCCTACACCGTGTATGGCCTGATTGCCCGACGCATGGAGCGCGGGCCCGATGACGTCTGGCTGCGTTTCGAAATAGACCCGCGCGCCACCTTCGCCGATGGCAAGCCGGTGCGTGCCGACGATGTACGTTTCACCTTCGAACTCTTGATGAGCAAGGGCAGCCTCAAGTACCGCACCCAGTTCGCCGACGTCACCGGCGTTACCGTGGAAAGCCCGCGCAGCGTGCGTTTCGACTTCAAACCCAAGCACGGCCGCACCCTGGCGCTGGACCTCGCCAGCCTGCCGGTGCTGCCCGAGCACGACTGGCAACAGCGCGACTTCGCCAACGGTGCCGGCTTCGACAAACCGGTCGGCAGCGGGCCGTACCGCATCGGGCGCATCGACAATGGCCGCAGCATCACCTTCGAGCGCGACCCGAACTGGTGGGCGCGTGAGCTGCCCGCCAGCCGTGGCCGCTACAATTTCGACAAGTGGCGCATCGAGTACTTCGGCGACACCGAAGTGGCGCGCCAAGTGCTCAAAGGCGGTGGCTACGACTACAACCGCGAATTCTCCGCCACCGCCTACACCTTGGGCTACAACGGCGTGCAACTGGACGACGGCCGTCTGCAACGCGCCCACCTGGGCCCGGCCAAGCCGCAGGTGGCCCAAGGCTTCGTGTTCAACCTCGACCAGCCGCAGTTCAAGGACCGCCGTGTGCGTCAGGCGCTGGGCATGTTGTGGGACTATGAGTGGAGCAACCGGCAGATGATGCGCAATATGTACATCCGCCAACAGAGTGTGTTCTCCAACACCCCGTTGGCTGCCCGCAAGCTGCCCGATGCCAGCGAGCTGAAGCTGCTTGAGCCACTGCGCGGCAAGGTGCCGGACGAAGTCTTCACCACCGTGTTCACCGCCCCGGTTACCGATGGTTCGGGCATCATCCGCCAGCAGCAGCTGCAGGCCCTTGCCCTGCTCGAACAAGCCGGCTGGCACCCTGAAGGCGACCGCCTGGTGAACAGCCAGGGCACACCGCTGGCGTTTACCTTCCTCAACGGCCAGTCGGGCATGGAGCGCCTGCTGTTGCCGTGGAAGCGCAACCTGGCCCAGATCGGCGTCACCCTGAACATCCGCAACGTCGATTCGGCCCAGTACGTCAACCGGCTGATGGCGCGCGACTACGACATGATCGTCACCGGCTACCCGGTCACCCTGTCGCCGGGTGCCGAGCTGTACAACTACTTCGGCTCGACGGCCGCGCACGACCCTGGCTCGAACAACCTGATGGTGTTGCAGGACCCCGCCGTGGACCGCCTGATCGACGGCCTGGTGCGGGCCGAAACTCAGGCCGACATGCTGCATCATGCCCATGCGCTGGACCGGGTACTGCAATGGAACTACTACTGGATCCCCAACTACTACCCACCGGGCAGCTCCACCGCCTGGTGGAACCGCTTCGGCCTGCCCAAGGTACAGGCCGCCTATGACGAAGGCCTGGACACCTGGTGGGAGGCAAGCCCCACCGCGCTGACCAATGAGCAAATGGCCGAACGCCGGAAGGCCTCGCCATGACCGCCTACCTGCTGCGCCGCCTGTTGCTGATCATTCCGACGCTGCTGGCAATCCTGCTGGTCAATTTCGCCATCGTCCAGGCCGCGCCGGGTGGCCCGGTGGAGCAGGCCGTGGCGCGCCTGCAGGGCCTCGGTGGCAGCGCACCCGGCGCGCGGGCTGAGGTTGTGCATGGTGAATCCCGCGCCACCCGTGGCCTGGACCCAAAACTGATCAATGAGATCAAGCGCCAGTACGGTTTCGACAAGTCCGCCCCCGAACGCCTGTGGCTGATGCTGGGTCAGTATGCCCGGCTGGATTTTGGCAACAGCTTCTTTCGCGGAGCGAAGGTGACCGACCTGATCCTCGACAAGTTGCCGGTTACCTTGTCGCTGGGTTTCTGGGCCACGCTGATCACTTACCTGGTGTCGATCCCGCTGGGTATTCGCAAGGCAGTGCGCCACGGCAGCCGTTTCGATGCCTGGAGCAGCGCGCTGATCGTGATTGGCTACGCCCTGCCCTCGTTCCTCTTCGCCCTGTTGCTGATCGTGCTGTTCGCCGGCGGCACCTCGCTCAACTGGTTCCCGGTGCGTGGCCTGGTCTCGGACAATTTCGACGAGCTCAGCCTGCTGGGCAAGGTCGCGGACTATTTCTGGCACCTGGTGTTGCCGGTCGGCGCCCTGGTGATCGGTGGTTTCGCCACCCTCACGCTGCTGACCAAGAACGCCTTCCTCGACGAGATTTCCCGCCAGTATGTGGTGACTGCCAGGGCCAAGGGCCTCAGCGAGCGCCGTGTGCTGTATGGCCATGTGTTGCGCAATGCCATGCTGCTGGTGGTGGCTGGCCTGCCGCAGGCATTGATCACGGTATTCTTCGCCGGTTCGCTGCTGATCGAAGTGATCTTCTCGCTCGATGGCCTGGGCCGCATGAGCTATGAAGCAGCCGTGTCGCGAGATTACCCGGTTGTGTTCGGCACGCTGTTCATCTTCACCCTGGCTGGCCTGCTGATTCGCCTGATCGGGGACCTGTCGTACACCCTGCTGGACCCGCGCATCGACTTCGACACGAGGGCGCACTGATGCTCTCGCCCATATCGCGCCGTCGCCTGCAACGCTTTCGCCGCAACCGCCTGGGCTGGGTGTCGCTGTGGCTGTTCGCCGGCCTTCTGCTGTTGAGCCTGGGGGCGGAGCTTGTGGCCAACGACAAGCCACTGCTGCTGGGCTACAAAGGCCAGCTGTATGTACCGGCGCTCAAACGCTACACCGAGCAGCAGTTTGGCGGGCAACTGCCGTTTCAGCCCGATTACCGCAGCGCCTATGTGCGCCAACTGATCGAAGGCCAGGGCGGCTGGATGCTGTTCGCGCCTATCCCGTTCAGCGCCGATACCCCCAACTACGACCTGCTGGTACCCACCCCCAGCCCGCCCAGTGCCAGCAACTGGTTGGGCACCGACGACCAGGGCCGTGACGTGCTGGCGCGGGTGCTGTACGGCACGCGGGTATCGCTGCTGTTCGCCTTCGCCCTGACCGTGGTCAGCGTGCTCATCGGTGTGGTGGCCGGCGCTCTGCAGGGCTACCACGGCGGCTGGGTCGACCTGCTCGGCCAGCGTTTGCTGGAGGTATGGTCGGGGTTGCCGGTGTTGTACCTGCTAATCATCCTCAGCGGCTTTGTCGAGCCGGATTTCTGGTGGCTGCTGGGGATCATGGCGTTGTTTTCCTGGCTGACCCTGGTCGACGTGGTGCGCGCCGAGTTCCTGCGTGGGCGCAACCTTGAGTATGTAAAGGCCGCCCGGGCGCTGGGGCTGCCGGACAGCCAGGTGATGCTGCGGCATATCTTGCCCAATGCCATGAATGCCACGTTGACTTATGTGCCGTTCATGCTGACCGGGGCGATTACCACACTGACCGCGCTGGACTTTCTTGGCTTTGGCATGCCGGCGGGCAGCGCCTCGCTGGGTGAGCTGGTGACCCAGGGCAAGCAGCACCTGGAGGCGCCATGGCTGGGCTTTACCGCGTTCTTTGCGCTGGCGGTGATCTTGTCGCTGCTGGTGTTTATCGGGGATGCCCTGCGCGAGGCGTTCGATCCTCGAGGATGATTTTTCAGGATTTCTACCCATGCACGACAGCGACAGCCTCAAGGACTACCCACAAGTACGGCAACTGGCGATCCGCTCGCTGTTCGAGATCATCGAGCAGTCCAGTGAAGGCACGGTGATCGTCGACCGCCAGGCACGCATCGTCTGGATGAACGAGCGCTACGCCCGACGCTTTGGCCTGGCCGACGCGGCCAGTGCCATCGGCCAGCCGTGTGAAACAGTGATCCCCGGCAGCCTGATGCGCGAGGTGGTGAGTAATGGCCGGCCGATTCTGCTGGACATGCTCGACACCCCGAATGAGCCGCTGGTGGTAATGCGCCTGCCCATCCACGATGACCAAGGCACGCTGATCGGCGCTATCGGCTTTGCCCTGTTCGACGAACTGCGCAGCCTGTCACCGCTGCTCAAGCGCTACTCCAGCATGCAGCAGGAACTGGCCTCGACCCGCTCGCAACTGCGCGCCCGCCAGGCCAAGTACAGCTTCGCCCAGTTCGTTGGCAGCAGCGCTGCCTGCCTGGAAGCCAAGCGCCGCGCCCGGCGTGGCGCGGCCAGCGATTCTCCGGTGTTGCTGCTGGGCGAAACCGGCACCGGCAAAGAGCTGCTGGCCCACGCCATCCATGCCGCATCAGCGCGGGCACACAAAGCCTTTGTCAGTATCAACAGCGCGGCAATCCCCGAAACGCTGCTGGAAGCCGAATTCTTCGGCACTGCGCCAGGTGCATTTACCGGTGCCGACCGCAAAGGCCGCAGTGGCAAGTTGCAGCTGGCAGAGGGCGGCACGTTGTTCCTCGACGAGATCGGCGACATGCCGCTGGCCCTGCAGAGCAAGCTGCTGCGGGTGCTGCAGGAGAAGGAATACGAGCCGGTCGGCTCGAACCAGATGCTGCGCAGCGACGTGCGCATCATCGCCGCCACCTCCATCGACTTGCAGGCCGCCATGGCCCGTGGGGCGTTCCGGGCCGACCTGTATTACCGACTGAATGTGCTGCCGATCGATGTGCCGCCGCTGCGGTTGCGGCTGGAGGACCTGCCGGCGCTGTGCGAGGCCATACTGGGTGAACTGGGTAGCCGGTACGAACTGGAGGCAGACGCGCAGCACCTGCTGGCGATGCATGCGTGGCCGGGGAACATTCGCGAACTGCGCAATGTACTGGAGCGCGCAACATTGCTGGCGGATCAGCCCCGGTTGGAAGCGGCGGATTTGCGGGCGGCGCTGGGGCCTTTGAGCCCGCTGGCCGATGCGCCTGCGCCTGCGCCTGTGCGGCAGACCTACCGCGAGGCGTGCGAAGCGTTTGAACGCCAGCTGATTGGCCAGGCATTGGCAGAGCATGGGGGCGTTGTGCCGCAAGCTGCGGCAGCGCTAGGGCTGGGTAGGTCAACGCTGTACAAGAAAATGGTGGCACTCGGTCTCTGATTGGAGATTTATGTTTCAATTTTGAGATTGTCGCGAGGGCTTCGCCCTCGATCGCGACACAAGGCCGCTCCTACAAGGGAAACGCGCCCTTCTGTAGGAGCGGCCTTGTGTCGCGATGGGCCGCAAAGCGGCCTCAAAATCTTAAAAGAGAGACAAAACGCTCAACAAAAACAATTTTTCTTTATATTTCAATGACTTAAAAACTGGCACGATTCCCGCTACCTCCTGCAAACCGATAAAAACAAGACTCACCCAGGAGACCCACCCCGATGACCGTGCTCATCGCTCTCGCCGCTCTGGCCCTGCTGATGCTGGCTGCCTACCGCGGTTACAGCGTAATTCTGTTCGCCCCCATCGCCGCCCTCGGCGCCGTCCTGCTTACCGACCCATCCGCCGTGGCCCCCGCATTCACCGGGGTGTTCATGGAGAAAATGGTCGGTTTCATCAAACTGTATTTCCCGGTATTCCTGCTGGGCGCGGTGTTCGGCAAGCTGATCGAGCTGTCCGGTTTCTCTCGCTCGATCGTCGCGGCGGCCATCCGCCTGCTCGGCACGCGCCAGGCGATGCTGGTGATCGTGCTGGTTTGCGCCCTGCTCACCTACGGCGGTGTGTCGCTGTTCGTGGTGGTGTTCGCGGTGTACCCGTTCGCCGCCGAAATGTTCCGCCAAAGCAACATCCCCAAACGCCTGATCCCGGCCACCATCGCCCTGGGCGCCTTCTCGTTCACCATGGACGCCCTGCCCGGCACCCCACAGATCCAGAACATCATCCCCAGCACCTTTTTCAACACCACCGCCTGGGCTGCGCCCTGGCTGGGCCTGATCGGCACGTTGTTCGTGTTCCTTACCGGCATGGCCTACCTGCAGCGCCAACGCAACAAGGCCCAGCGCGCCGGTGAAGGTTATGGCACCGACTTGCGCAACGAGCCAGAAACCGCTGCCGACCTGACCCTGCCCAACCCTTGGCTGGCACTCTCGCCGCTGATACTGGTGGGGGTGATGAACCTGCTGTTCACCCACTGGATCCCTCAGTGGTACGGCCCGAGCCACAGCCTGCAACTGCCAGGCATGAGCGCGCCGGTACAAAGCGACGTGGCCAAGCTCACCGCCATCTGGGCCGTGCAGGCGGCGTTGCTGGTGGGTATCCTGATGGTGCTGGTGTGCGCCTTCGGCGCCATTCGCACACGCCTGGCCGAAGGCACCAAAAGCGCGGTGAGCGGCGCGCTGCTGGCGGCGATGAACACCGCGTCGGAATACGGTTTTGGCGCAGTGATCGCCTCGCTGCCGGGCTTTCTGGTACTGGCCGATGCCCTGCGCGGCATCCCCAACCCACTGGTCAATGAAGCCATCACCGTGACCTTGCTGGCCGGCATCACCGGCTCTGCTTCGGGCGGCATGAGCATCGCCCTGGCGGCCATGGGCGATACCTTCATCGCCGCCGCACATGCCGCCAACATCCCGCTCGAAGTGCTGCACCGGGTAGCCGCCATGGCCAGTGGCGGTATGGACACACTGCCACACAACGGCGCGGTGATCACCTTGCTGGCCGTTACCGGCCTGACTCACCGCGAGGCCTACAAGGACATTTTCGGTATTACTCTGATCAAGACCCTGGCGGTGTTCGTGGTCATCGCCACGTTCTATGCCACCGGCATCGTTTAAGGAGCTTCGCATGACCCTCAACGGCAAGACTGCACTCGTCACCGGTTCCACCAGCGGCATCGGCCTGGGCATCGCCCAGGTGTTGGCCCGCGCGGGTGCCAACCTCGTGCTCAACGGCTTTGGCGACCCGGCACCGGCCATGGCCGAGATTGCCCGGCACGGGGTGAAGGTGGTCCATCACCCGGCAGACCTGTCGGACGTGGCCCAGATCGAGGCCTTGTTCAACCTGGCAGAAGGCCAATTTGGCGGCGTCGACATTCTGGTCAACAACGCCGGCATTCAGCATGTGGCGCCGGTGGAGCAGTTCCCCACCGAAAGCTGGGACAAGATCATTGCCCTGAACCTGTCGGCTGTATTCCATGGCACCCGTTTGGCGCTGCCGGGCATGCGCACGCGCAACTGGGGGCGCATCATCAACATCGCTTCGGTGCATGGTTTGGTGGGTTCGACCGGCAAGGCAGCCTACGTGGCGGCCAAGCACGGTGTAGTCGGGCTGACCAAGGTGGTAGGCCTGGAAACCGCCACCAGCAAGGTCACCTGCAACGCGATCTGCCCAGGTTGGGTATTGACCCCGCTGGTACAGAAACAGATCGACGATCGTGCCGCCAACGGTGGCGATCCACTGCAAGCGCAACACGATCTATTGGCAGAAAAGCAACCGTCCCTGGCCTTCGTTACCCCCGAGCACTTGGGTGAACTGGTACTATTCTTGTGCAGCGAGGCCGGTAGCCAGGTTCGCGGCGCCGCCTGGAACGTCGATGGTGGCTGGTTGGCCCAGTGACGGGCGGCCTGGGCCTGGCGGTGGTCTCGCATTCGTTTATCTGCAAGGAGGCCCTATGCGCCCAACCCCGATGACCGCGATTCTGGCCCTGACCCTGGCTGCCGCCGCACCTGCGATGGCTGCCAGCCTGAAGGACGTCGCCCCCTACCCAGAAGCGGAAAAAGGCTTCACCCGGCAGGTCATCCACCTGCCGGCCCAGGCCGATGAATCGGCCTATAAACTGGAAATCCTCGCTGGCAAAACGCTGAAGGTCGACTGCAATCGCCAGCGCCTGGGCGGCAGCCTGGAAGAACGCACCCTGGAAGGCTGGGGCTACAACTACTACCGCCTGGACAAAGTCAGCGGCCCGGCCAGTACGCTGATGGCCTGCCCAGATGGCAAAAAGACCGAAGCCTTCGTACCGGTAGTCGGTGACGGCTTCCTGCTGCGCTACAACAGCAAGCTGCCGGTGGTGGTCTATGTGCCCAAGGATGTCGAAGTGCGCTACCGCGTGTGGTCGGCGTCGCAGGATGTGCAAAAGGCCAACGTAGAGTAAATCTTGAGGGTGCCCTCATCGCCGGCAATCCGGCGATGAGGGCTTTGCAGGCTTCAGGAGGTTCGGCATGAACGATGTGCTCTGGCGCCCCTCTACGGCGCAAATCGAGGCCAGCCGGATGGATGCCTTCCGCCGCCGGGTCAACCTGCGCTACAACCTGCAACTGAACGACTACCATGCGCTGCACAGCTGGAGCATCGAGCAGCGGCCTGCCTTCTGGCAAACCCTTGCCGAGTATTTCCACGTTCATTGGCATACTCCGCCGAGCCAAGTGCTAAGCGAAGGGCCGCAGATGCCCGATGCACAGTGGTTCGCCAATGCCACCCTGAACTTCGCCGAACACCTGCTGCGCCGCCGTGACGACCGCCCGGCCGTGGTCGCCGTGCGCGAAGACGGCCAACGTGAAGTGTTCACCCATGCTGAACTGGCCGCACAGGTCGCCGGGCTGCAAACGGCGCTCAAGGCCATTGGTATCGCCCCCGGCGACCGGGTGGCCGCCGTCATGCCCAACACCTGGCAAACACTGGTCGCCATGCTCGCCTGCAGCAGCATTGGCGCGGTCTGGTCCACCTCTTCGCCCGAGTTTGGCGTGCACGGCATCATCGACCGTTTCGGCCAGATCGAACCCAAGCTGCTGATTGTCTGCGCCGGTTACCAATACGCCGGCAAGGCCATCGACCAAGTAGCCAAGGTCAACCAGGTGTGCGCTCAGTTGCCCGGCCTGGAGCAGCTGATCGTGGTGCCCCATACCCGCAGCGGTACACGCGCCGACGAGTTCCAGGCAACCAACGTCAGCCTGTGGGATGACTTCTTCCAACCCGGCGGCGAGCCCCGCTTCACCCCGCTGCCTTTCGATCACCCGCTGTACATTCTCTACTCCAGTGGTACCACCGGCGTGCCCAAGTGCATTGTCCATCGTGCCGGTGGCGTGCTGTTGCAGCACCTCAAGGAACACGGCCTGCACAATGACCTGAAGGCCGATGACGTGCTGTTCTACTACACCACCTGCGGCTGGATGATGTGGAACTGGCTGGCCAGCGGCCTGGCGGTGGGGGCCACGCTGGTGCTGTACGACGGCTCACCGTTCCACCCTGGCCCCGAGCGCCTGCTGGACCTGATCGACGCCGAAGGCATCCACGCCTTTGGCACCAGTGCCAAGTACCTGGCAGCACTGGAGCAGGCGGGCCTTGAACCTGCCGCCAGCCACCGCCTGGGCAGCCTGCGGCTGCTGCTGTCCACCGGTTCGCCGTTGTCACCTCACAGCTATGACTACGTGTACGGCAAGATCAAGGCCGACCTGTGGCTGGTGTCCATGTCGGGTGGGACCGACATCGTTTCCTGCTTCGTGCTGGGCAACCCGACTTTGCCGGTGCGCCGTGGCGAAATTCAGTGCAAGGGCCTGGGGATGGCGGTGCAAGTGTGGAACGAGCAAGGCCATGCCGTGGTGGACGAAAAAGGCGAACTGGTGTGCGCGCACCACTTTCCCTCCATGCCGCTGGGGTTCTGGAATGACCCGGACGGTAGCCGTTACCACGACACCTACTTCAGCCAGTTTCCGGGGGTGTGGGCCCAGGGCGACTATGCCGAGCAACGTGCCAGCGGGGGCATGGTGATCCACGGTCGCTCCGACGCCGTGCTCAACCCTGGCGGCGTGCGCATTGGCACGGCGGAAATCTACCGCCAGGTGGAGAAAGTCGAGCAGGTAATGGAAAGCGTGGCCATCGGCCAGGACTGGCACGGGGATGTGCGGGTGGTGCTGTTCGTGCGCCTGCACCAAGGCCTGCAACTGGATGACGCCCTGCGCCAGCGCATTCGCCAGGTGATACGTCAGTACACCACGCCCCGCCACGTACCTGCGGTGATCGCCCAGGTCAGCGACATACCGCGCACCATCAGCGGCAAGCTGGTGGAGCTGGCGATTCGCAACGTGGTGCACGGGTTGCCGGTGAAGAACACCGATGCCCTGGCCAACCCAGAGGCACTGGAGCAGTTTCGTGATCGCGTGGAATTGCGCGAGCAGGCATAATGCCGTCCTTTTTTCCGATGCACAGGTAGCCCATGAAAGCCCAAGCCCGCCACATTCTGGTCAAGACCGCTGACGAAGCCGAAAAGCTCAAGCAGCGCATCGCCAATGGCGAGGCTTTCGATGTGCTCGCGAAAAAGTTCTCTCTCTGCCCTTCGGGCAAGCGCGGCGGTGACCTGGGCGAAGTGCGCCCTGGGCAAATGGTCGGCGCTATCGACCAGGTGATCTTCAAAAAGCCGTTACGCGTGGTACACGGGCCGATCAAGAGCAAGTTCGGCTACCACCTGGTACAAACCTTCTACCGCGATTGACAGCAGGGGGCACCTAGCATTTTTGCCAGTTGCTCCATCACCGCACATTGCATACAAAGCAGGCAGGGCCGAAGCGTCGCTTCAGGTTGTGGCTCCTTCAATGGGCACGGAGACCTGTCTATGCGATGCCACCGCTTGCTGCTGCCTGTCGCATTGCCCCTACTGACGTTGCCTTTGTTGGCTCACTCCCAATCCCTGACGGTTTCAGCCGGTGAAAACGTTGGCGCCCTTGTGCAGACGAATGCCGCTGATGAATTTACCCTCACGGGCGGAACGGTTCAGTCATTGCAGCAAGGTAATGGCCAAGACACATTCAACATGTCTGGCGGCACGCTAGGGTCGTTGAATCAAGGCGGTGACTTCGACACGTTCAGCATGACCGGCGGCACCATCACGGGCGCATTCGAAGACGGTGACTCGGCCTCGTTCAAAGGCGGCAGCATTGGCCGAATAGACCTCAAGCTCGCAGACAATTTCCTTGAAATTCCCCAGGATCTCGGGGTCGAAACCATCGTTGTCGGCAATGTCGTCAGCGGGCTTGGCAACGATACGATCACCATGACTGGCGGCACCATCGGCGGTGATATCAGTACCAGCAGCGGCGTTGACAAGGTAAGCATCAGCGGCGGCACGCTAAAGGGCGAAATACGTACTGGCAACGATGACGATGTGTTTACCTGGACGGGTGGACAGGTCGGTAAAAGAGTCCTCTTGGAGAACGGCAATGACACGGCCACGGTACGCACCCTGGACCTCGGCAACTCAACGGTTACCCTGGACGGCGGCACCGGCACCGACACATTGACGTTCGAGCAGGCTCAGGTCGGTAAAGGTGCGTTGTACGTCAACTGGGAGTCCATCGCCCTCAAGCAAGGCAGCCAGCTTACCCTCAACGACACGCTGACATTGGGAGACGTGGGCGCCACCCAGCCACGCGTGATCCCCGCCACGGGCACCGGCACCTTGCAAATCGATGCAAATAGCACGCTGATCAGCCGCCAGGGCAGCATCGTCAGTATTCAAGTTGAGAACAAGGCATCGGTCGTGAACGCCGGCACCATCGACCTGAGCAGTGGCAACGACGCGCGGGGCCGCCTGACCCTCCAGGGCGACTACACCGGCAACAACGGCACCCTGCGCCTGAACAGCGTGCTGGCAGGCGATGACGCAGCTTCCGACCGCCTGGTGGTCAGCCGGGGGGCCATTGGTGGCTCCACCCAGATGTTCATCAACAACTTCAAGGGTGCAGGTGCGGCAACCACGCAAAACGGCATCCAGGTGGTCGAAGCCCGCGATGGCGCTACCAGCACGGCCACCGCATTCGTGCAGACCCAGACGCTTTCGGCCGGTGCCTTCGACTACCGGTTGTTCAAAGGGGGCGTGACGGCAGGTAGCGAAAACAGCTGGTACCTGCGCTCCACCCTGGTCGCGCCACCTGCTCCGGCTACTGTACCGGAACCCGTGCCGGAACCTGGCGAACCTACACAGCCAACCGAACCCAGCCAGCCAAACGAACCGGGCACGCCACCGGTGGTCGCCCCAGCCGCCACTCTACCCGTTGCTGCGCCAGCGCCCGGCCAGGTCGACCTGCCTGCTCCAGTGCAGGGCGAAAGCCTGCCGCTGTATCGCCCAGAAGTCCCGGTGTATGCCGCGGCGCCAAGAGGTGCCGCGATCATCGCCCGTCAGGCATTAGGAACATTCCACCAGCGCCAGGGTGACCAGCAGTTGCTCAAAGCTGACGGCGCCCTGCCCGCCAGCTGGGGCCAGGCCTATGGCGGCGCACTGCGCCAGCAATGGAGCGGTACGGTCAACCCGAGCCTGGATGGCGACCTGTACGGTTTCAAGGTGGGCCAGGACCTGTATGCCAAGGTGGGCGACAACGGCTACCGCCAGCATGTCGGCCTGTACGTCAGCCACAGCCGCCTGGACGCCGACGTCAAAGGTTTCGCCCTGGCCGTGCAGGACCGCCGGGTGGGAGACCTCAAGCTCGATGGCGACAGTGTGGGCGCCTACTGGACGCTGGTTGGGCCGCAAGGCGAATACCTGGATACGGTGCTGCAGTACACCCGCCTGGATGGCCGGGCGCGCTCCGACCGTGGCGACAAGCTGAACATCGATGGCCATGCCTGGACCGCTTCGCTGGAGTCTGGCTACCCTATCGCCCTGTCCGAACGCTGGACCGTGGAGCCGCAAGCTCAGTTGATCGCGCAAAAGGTATCGCTCGACAGCGCCAGCGACAGCGTCTCGCGCATTAGCCATGACGCCCAGGTTGAGCTGACCGGCCGCCTGGGTGTGCGTATGGAAGGTGCGTTCACAGGAAGCAGCGGCCGCCTGTTGCAGCCCTATGCGCAGGTCAACCTATGGCACGGCGACGGTGGCCGCGACACCTTGACCTTCGATGGGGTAGACAAGATCAAGACCGACTACCGCTATACCGCGGTGCAACTGGAAAGTGGCGTGGTGGCGCAGGTCAGCGAAGCACTGAGCCTGCATGGCGGCGTGCAGTACACCGCCAACCTGGACAGCCGCCAGCAGGAAGCCAGCGGCGTGAACCTGGGTGTTCGCTGGCAGTTCTAGCGCCGCGCCGCCAGCAAACCGAGGCCAGCGCAACCTAGCAGGGAGGCGCTGACCCGGTTGAACATGCGCCGTGGCCCGGGCTGGCTGAACCAGCGCTGCATGTAGGCGCCCAGGCCCGAGTAGATGGCGATCGCCGCCCATTCCAGCAACAGGAACAATACGCCCAGCCAAAGGAACTGCTCGCTCACAGGCGTAGTGCTGCCAACCGAAACGAACTGCGGCAGAAAGGCGGTGAATATCAGGATGGCCTTGGGGTTGCCAGCCGCCACCCAGAATTCCTGCCGCGCCAGGCGCCAGGTGCCGCGTGGGTGATCGCTGGCCACCACGGCCTCGCCCACCGGTGCGCGCCACAGTTGCCAGGCGATGTAGAACAGGTACGCCGCGCCCACTACCTTGATGGTCAGGAACAGGTATTCGCTGGTATGCAGCACCACCGCCAGGCCCATGGCGGCCAGGGCGATCATGCCGCTGAAGGCGAGGATGCGCCCCCCACCAGCCACACAGGCGGTGCGCAGGCCGTACCGGCTGGCATTGTGCAGCGACAGTAGGTTGTTCGGCCCCGGCGCCATGTTCAGAGCGAAGCAGGCAGGGATGAAAAGCAGCAGGCTTGAAAGGTCCATTCTTGTTTTCCTCTGACAACAGGCGCCTATTTCGGCGTGTGTCGCGCCTTGCGGTCAAGTTACAGCCAGCGATAAAAACTGTACGGGTATGCGCCAGCTGTTACCCTGCCGACACTACCGAGGAGCCTGTAATGCCCCGTTCCCACGCCGTCGTGTGGCGCGACCCGGCCCTGGCGCATGTCGAAAGCCGCCGCGCCTGTAATAGCCGCGCCTGTTACAAGGCCCACAGCCACCCGACGTTTTCCATCGGTGCGGTGGATGCCGGCCACAGCCATTTCACCGGGGCTGCCGGTGGGCAAGAGCGCCTGACACCCGGCACGTTGGTACTGGTCCCGGCCCGCCGTGTGCATGCCTGCAACCCCGAGCCTGGGCAGGCCTGGAGCTACCAGATGCTGCATGTGGATGCCGACTGGCTGACGCAGCTGCGCCTGGAGTCGGGGCTGAGCGGCACCGAGGCCGGCGAGCCAGCACGCATTTGCCGGGCGCCGCAGGTCTATCGGCAGTTCTGCGAGCTGAACAGTTTGCTGTTTTCCCGCGCCAACAACAGTGAGAAGGATGCGGCGCTGGTTGCCTTTCTGGGGGACCTGGATTTTTCCGCGCACCCACCACTGGTAGCGGCCCCTGCCCTGGAAGCCGCGACATTGAGTGAGGTGCTCGAGCGTATCGAGCACCTCGACCCAGCGCGATTGAGCCTGGGAGCACTGGCGCGGGAGGCTGGGCTTGGGCGCTATCAGCTGATCCGAGCATTTCGCGCAGCGACCGGATTTACGCCCCATGCTTATGTACTCAATGCCCGGGTCAATCGCGGCCGACAGCTGTTGAGTAAAGGGCTGGCACTGGCAGAGGTGGCCTACCAGCTTGGGTTTGCCGACCAAAGCCATTTCCAGCGGGTGTTCAAGGCCCATGTGGGGGTGACACCGGGGCAGTACCGAGGCGATTGAAGGCGTGCGCGGTCCCCAAGGGGCCGCGTTGGCTTTTTGGGGTTTGCAATATTCTTCAATACGCCCAACACGCGGGGCAGCAGACTGCGGTTTTTTCCGCAGAGCAGCCCCACCCATGCAACAGTTTCTGATCATCGCCCTCGCCCACTTTCTCGCCCTGCTTTCTCCCGGCCCGGACTTCTTCCTGGTCGCGCGCAGCTCGATCAACAGCGGCTGGTGCACTGCCAGCGGTGCTTGCCTGGGCATCGCCCTGGCCAACGGCGCATTCATCGCCATGGCCTTCACCGGCCTTTCGGTACTGCAGGAAGGCAGCCTGTTGTTCACCACGCTGCAGCTGGCCGGCGCCAGCTACCTGCTGTACATCGGCGTGCTGTTTCTGCGCCATGCCGGGCAAACCAGCCTGGGCACAGTCGCTGGCAGCCAGCGGGCTCAAGGCTGGTGGCGCAATGTGGGCATGGGCTTCTTGTCCGGCATCCTCAACCCCAAGAACGCGCTGTTCTATGCCAGCCTGGCCAGCATGGTCGCCAGTGCCAGCGTCGGCTGGAAAACGGCCTACGCCGTGTGGATGTTCAGCATCGTACTGCTCTGGGATCTAGCGGTTGCCGTGGCCATTGGCAACCAGCGAGTATTGCGGCGCTTCGCCCGCAGCCTGCCGTGGCTGGAGCGGGCCTCGGGGGTCATGCTGGTGGTTTTGGCGGGGGCGTTGTTGCTGCACCTGGCGCGGGGCTGATCAGTTTCAGGGTACGCATGTCCATCAAGGTGAAATGGCCACTGGCCCACCCGCCCGTGTCCAGGTGCCAGACATTGCCCAACTGCTTGGCCTCCAGCACCGGCGTGTGGCCGACCAGCAAGGCACGCAGGCCCTGCACCGGCTGGGTGTCGCCTTCCTTCAGCCGCCGCCGCGACCACTGGCACACTTCCCGCACCTTGGGGTCGTCCTCCAGTTCCAGCCAGGTGCGCAGTACTGCCCAGTCGGCAAACGGGCTGTCGGCATGCAGCAGGCCCACCAGCCCGGCCGCACTTTCTACTTCTATCGCAATCGGCAGTTGCTCGAAGCGCTCCACGAAGCGCAATTGCTCGCCCCGTGGCAGGTCGAGAAACCAGCTACCTCCAGCGGCGCGGTACATGTCCAGGTCCAGCCGCCCACCGCGCACGCGGGTAATTGCCAGGGCCTCGTGGTTGCCTTGCACGGCATGGAACCAGGGCTGTGCCAACCATTCCAGTGCTGCCTCGCTATGCGGCCCACGGTCGACCAGGTCACCCACGCTGAACAGGCGGTCCACCGCTGGATCGAACCCGACCGCATCCAGGCACTGTTGCAGGCGCTGGAAGTGACCATGGATATCGCCGACCGCCAGGTCCCGTCCCCGGATATTGGCGATCAGCCGCCGAAACCGTCCCATTACAATCTTCCTCTGCTGGTAGCGCCACGCCAGGGGTAAAATGGGAGCACACGCAATCTGCCCCGGAGGTGCATCATGCGTACCGCCCTCGTGTGTGCCGTGCTCATGGCGCTGTCACTGGACAGCATGGCACAAGGTGCCCCGGCCGCGCAGGTCGAGGTGCGTTTCGACCACCCGGAAAAATTCCGCGATGCCAGCCTCGACAGCCACGGTTATGAACGTGGTGCCGACGCCTATGTCATGAAAACCCTCAGCCAATACCTGCAGCAGCTCGGCCAGCGCTACCTGCAACCGGGCCAGCAACTGGTCATCGACATCCGCGACATCGACCTGGCCGGGCGCTTCGAGCCCTGGCACAGCCAGGCCTACGATGTGCGCTTCATGCGCGAGATCACCTGGCCGACCATCGACCTCACCTACACCCTCAGCCAACCTGGCAAACCCGATCAGCAGGCGCAGGAGCGGGTCAGCGACAAGATGTACCTGAGCCGCCCGGGCCGGGTCGCCAGCAGCAGTGACCGCCTGTATGCCGAAAAGGCCATGCTCAGCGACTGGTTCCGCCAACGCTTCGCGACGCACTCGGCTTCCTGAAAAACCCTTCACTGGTACAGGTGTTGGTGCCGATAGTATGCTCGGCCCTTCAACCTGTACCAGGGAATGGTTCTCATGAAACTGTGCGCCGTACAACTGGCATCGCTCAAGGGCGATTTGCCAGGCAACCTCCAGCGTCACCTGGCCTGCATCGAGCAGGCTGCGGCCCTGGGTGCCGAACTTGTGGTGTTTCCCGAACTGTCGCTGACCGGCTACGAGCCGAGTGTGGCGCGCCAGGCCGCCCTGCCGGTGGCCTCCACACGGCTGGACCCGCTGCAGGCCGCTTGTGACCGCCTGGGCATCACTATTGCCGTGGGCCTACCACTGCCAACGCCGGACGGCATACGCATCGGCATGCCGATCTTCAGCCCTGGGGCACCGCGCCAGGCCTATGCCAAGCGGCGCTTGCACGATGATGAACTGCCCTACTTCACCCCAGGCGATCAGGCCTTGCTGCTGGAGATGGGGGAGCACCGGGTGGCGCCGGCAATCTGTTACGAATCGATGTTCATGGCACATGCGGCCATGGCCCGCGAGCACGGTGCCGACCTGTACCTGGTCAGCGTGGCGAAAACCGCCAAAGGCATCCGCGAGGGACACGCGCACTACCCAGAAGTGGCGCGTGAGCTTGGCATGCCGGTATTGATGGCCAACTGCGTGGGGCCGGCTGACACCTTCATCGGCGCCGGCGGCTCCGCTGCGTGGGACAGCCAGGGGCGCTTGCTGGCCAGCCTGGATGAGCACAGTGAAGGGCTGATCGTACTCGACACCCGTAATGCCAGCGCAAGCGCGCTGCCTTTGGACCCGCACCCTGCATGATCTATCTGTTTCTTGCGTTGCTGAGTTATGCCTGCACCTACTACCTGGTCGGCTTGCTGATTCAGGGCCAACTTGCCGATGTGGCCGAGGGTTTGCGCCATCGGCCCGATGCACCTACGCCCGGCGAGTACCTGCGGGAGGTCGAGCCCCTTGCGCGTCGAGCGCATCGGCACTACACCCTGATGGCTGGCTCGGTGCTGGCCGTACTGGTCTGCCTGGTCGCCAGCTGGTTCGGCTGAAGCCTTAGAAGTCCAGCGCCAGGCTTTGCCGGCCCTCCAGCGCCAGCAGGTACTGCTTGGCCGCGAGGCCACCGGCAAAGCCAGTCAAGCTGCCCGACGCGCCGATTACCCGGTGGCACGGGGCGATGATCGAAATCGGGTTGCGGCCATTGGCGGCGCCTACGGCACGCACCGCGCTGGGGTTGCCGATTTGCCGGGCGATATCGCCGTAGCTGCGGGTTTCGCCGAACGGTATCGCCAGCAGCGCGGCCCACACCTGCCGCTGGAACTCGGTGCCGGCAAAGTCCAGCGCCAGTTCGAAACGCTGGCGCTTGCCGGCAAAGTACTCGCCGAGCTGGCGAGCGGTTTCCACCAGTACCGGGCACTGGTCATCACGGTGCAGGGCGCCCAGGCGTACGCGGTTTTCCCGCTCCTCTTCCCACAGCACAGCTGCCAGGCTGTCGCCACGGGCCACCAGGGTCAGCGTGCCGACGGGCGATTGCATGAAAGTGAAAGCGCTGGACATAGCGGGCTCCTGCTGGTTGCGATCAACTTACTGTACGCATCCACAGTTACTGATGCACCCGCTTTCTTGCTCAAGTCATTGCGCAGCCGGCAATGCACCGCGCCTGGCTGAGGTTGACCTTGGGGATCAGATCGTCAGGAATACGCGACGTCGCCGACAGGTTGTAGACATGAAAATGTTCGTTGACCACTTCTCTGGCCATCAGTGTCAACGACGGCAGAATGCGGCTGTCCCAATGCTGGTCCAGCCCGCACGGCGAACACTCGCCGTTGCCGTTCTCGTAGAAGCGCCCGACGCTCTGATCGAGGTCTACCCCTACCAGCAGCACCTCTTCGAAGCCCAGGTGGTAAGCCAGCTGCAAGGCCACGTACGCCACTGTGCGAGCATCGAAGAAACCATGGGCCAGGTCTTTGCTGAAGGCAATCGAACGGCTACGTTTGCTCCACAGTGCGCGGTTGCACACGCAGCTGTCACCGTGGCCACGCAAACCGTCCAGCAGGCCTGGCGTGTCGGCTTTGTGCAAGGCATAACACTCGGTATCCGCTGGCACATTGGCACCCGCATACTGCTCGGGCCAAAGTGCCAGGCGCTCGCTGTCGCGCAAGGCCGTGGCGAACAAGGCCGGCTGTTGCAGGCGAAAACTTTTGTCGGTGCACACGTAAAAGAACGGTTTGATACCGTGTTCGGCGGTCATGGCAACCGAGCCGTTCATGGCGATGATGGGCAAATGGGCGAATTCGCCCAATGGAAAATGCTTGGCAGACGCACCGGAGGCAAGTATCACCACGGGGCCCTGCTGGGTGTTGCGACACGCCTCGAAATGGGAGAACGCCCCGCGTTCAGCGCTTGGCTGCGACGGAAGTGTGTTCATCAATGGCATCTTTAACTGGACAGTACAAACCACAATACTGATCCGTGTATACGCCGTGGCCGCTTTTACCTAACTTTACCTAGCTGAACATCAGTCAACCGCCATCCCTTGTTTGGCGGGGTTTTGGGGCCGCTGCGCAGCCCCAGAAAAACGCAAGCCAACGCTAGACTTCCGTCTGGCGGATGCGTTTCTTGTCGATCTTGCCGACACTGGTCCGGGGGATCTCGTCCACACAACGCAACTGCCGTGGTATCGCCCACTTGTTCAAGTGCCCGCTGTCGACAAACGGCTGCAGGTGCCTGGCCAATGACGGCTGGTCCAGTTGCACACCCTCACAGCAGACCACCAGGGCCAAGGGTTGTTCCCCCCACTGTGGATCAGGAACACCGACGACAGCCACCGAGGCGACAAACGGGTGCTGGCTGATCAGGTTTTCCAGCGCTACCGAGCTGACCCACTCGCCACCGGTCTTGATCACGTCCTTGATCCGGTCGCGGATACGCACCACGCCCGCCGCATCGATACAAGCCAGGTCACCGGTGTGCATCCAGCCCCCCAACCACAGTGCTGCGCCTTGCTCCGGTTCGTGCAGGTAGCCTTGGGTCAGCCAAGGCGCGCGCACCACGACTTCACCCAGGCTTTCACCGTCGTGCGGCACCTCCCGGCCCTCGCTGTCGACGATACGCAGGTCCACCATGGCAATCGGCACACCGGCATCGATGCGCAGCGGCAATTGTTGCGCCATGGGCTTTGCCAGCAGCTCGGCACTCAGGTAGGTGATGCTGAGCAGCGGGCAGCTTTCCGACATGCCGTAACCACAGTGCACGCTGATGCCGCGCTCGCTGGCGCGCTGGGCCAGGCCCAGGGTCAGCGCGCTGCCGCCCAGCAGCATTTTCCAGCCGGCAAGGTCGGTGCGGCGCCCTTGCTCGCTGTCGAGCATCATCTGCAGCACCGTTGGCACGCAATGGGAGAAGGTCACCCCCTCCTCATGGAACAGGCGCACCAGGCGGTTGGGCTCGTAGCGCCCCGGGTAGACCTGCTTGATGCCAAGTGCCGTCGCCACGTAAGGCACGCCCCAGGCATGCACATGGAACATGGGCGTGATCGGCATGTACACATCGCCGGTGCGCAGCAGCGGTACCTCACCGCACGCGGCCAAAGTGCCCTGCTCGACCAGGGTATGCAGCACCAGTTGCCGGTGACTGAAGTACACACCCTTGGGGTTGCCGGTGGTACCGCTGGTATAGAACAGCGTGGCCAGCGAGTTTTCGTCGAAGTCCGGGAATTCGAAGTACGGTTCTGCAGCCGCCAGCATGGTTTCGTACTCGCCCAGCAGAGGCACGCCTTGCGCGGCGTGACCGCCGTCACTCAGGCGGATGAAGCCCTCCACTGTCGGCAGGTCGGCGCGCAGCTGCTGCATCAACGGCAGGAAGTCGTCGTGCACCAGCACCAGCCGGTCCTCGGCGTGGTTCATGGTGTAGCGCACCTGCTCGCTGGACAACCGCACGTTTACCGTATGCAACACCGCGCCCAGCATGGGTACGGCGAAGAAACACTCCAATGCGCGGTGGCTGTCCCAGTCGAGCAAGGCCACGGTGTCGCCAGGCTGGACCCCGGCAGCGCTCAGCACGTTGGCCAGCCGTTGAATACGCTCCAGCAACGTGGTGTAGGTGTAGCGCAGCTTGTCGGCGTAGACGATTTCCTGGTTGGGCTGGTAGCGCACACCCGACAACAGCAGGCGCTTGATCAGCAGCGGGTACGCATAGGCCTGCTCGGCCGGGGGCATGACGCGGGTAGTGATCATGTGGGTGGCCTTCACAGTTGCCCGGCCTCGAGCAGGTACAGGCTATCGCTGCCGGCCCTCACGCTGGCGCTGAGCGAGTGGATGCGTGGCAGCAGGCGGGCAAAGTAGAAGCGCGCGGTGCCGAGCTTGCTCAGGTGGAACGGTTCAGGTGCCGCATGGGCCAGGCACACCACAGCCATGCGCGCCCACAGGTAGGCGTAGAGGGTGTAGCCAAACACCTGAAGGTACTCCACCGCCGCCGCGCCAAGCTCGCGCGGGTTGCCTTGGCCACGGTCGAGCAACCAAGCGCTCAGTTCGTCGAGGTTGTGCACGGCAGCCAGCAGTGGCGCAGCGAACTCGGCGTGCTCCACCGGCAGCGCCTCGGCAAAGGCGACCATTTCGTCAGACACGCCAAGGTAAGCCTTGCCACCATCACCCAACAGCTTGCGCCCGACCAGGTCGAGGGCCTGGATGCCGTTGGTACCTTCGTAGATCTGGGTGATGCGGCAGTCACGTATCAACTGCTCCTGGCCCCACTCACGGATATAGCCGTGGCCACCCAGTACCTGCTGGCCGTGCACGGTGGTCTCCAGCCCCATGTCGGTGAGGAAGGCCTTGGCCACCGGTGTAAGCAACGCCACCTTGGCTTCGGCCTTGGCGCAGGCAGCCGGGTCATCGCTGTACTTGGCCAGGTCCAGCTGCAACGCCACGTAGGTTGAAAACGCCCGCCCACCTTCGTTCAGCGCTTTCATGGTCAGCAACATACGGCGTACGTCCGGGTGGACGACAATCGGGTCGGCATGCTGCGCCAGTGCTTCGGCGCCTGTCGGCGCGCGGCCTTGCAGGCGATCACGGGCATAGGCGATGGCGCCCTGATAGGAGCGCTCGCCCAGGGCCAGGCCCTGGATGCCCACGCCCAGGCGCTCGTAGTTCATCATGGTGAACATGGCATTGAGGCCCTTGTTCGGCTCGCCGACCAGGTAGCCGGTGGCGCCATCGAAGTTCATCACGCAGGTGGCCGAGGCCTTGATGCCCATCTTGTGCTCGATAGAGCCGCAACTTACCGCGTTGGCCTCGCCCAGCGCACCGTCGGCGTCGACCAGCACCTTGGGCACCAAAAACAGCGAGATACCTTTGGGCCCAGCGGGCGCATCGGGCAGCCGCGCCAGCACCAGGTGGATGATGTTTTCGGTCAGGTCCTGCTCGCCGCCAGTGATGAAGATCTTCGTGCCGCTGAGGCGGTAGCAACCTTCGGCGATGGGCTCCGCGCGGGTGCGGATCAGCCCCAGGTCGGTGCCAGCGTGCGGTTCGGTAAGGCACATGGAGCCGGTCCAGCGGCCTTGGTACATCGGCGGCAGATACAGCGCCTTCAGCGGCTCGCTGGCATGGTTGAGCAGTGCCAGGCAGGCCCCGGCGGTCAGCATTGGGTACAGGCCGAACGATAGATTGGCGGCATTGAGCATCTCCTCGAGCTGAGCACCGATCACCTTCGGCATGCCCATGCCACCGTATTCCGGGGCCCCGGCCACACCTACCCAGCCGTCGGTGGCGAATGCCCGATAGGCATCGGCGAAACCATCGGGAGTACGTACCTGGCCAGCCTCCCAGCGGCAGCCCTGCTCGTCGCCACTGCGGTTGAGCGGCGCTACCCGCTCGGCGATCAGCTTGCCGGCCTGTTCGAGTATGGCCCGGGCCGTGTCGCCGTCGACCACCTCGGCCAGTGCGGGCGTTTGCGCCCACCAGGTCGGGATGTCGAACACTTCGTTCAACAGAAAATCCATGTCACGCAGTGGCGGAAGGTAATCAGACATGAGGCGAACACTCGCTTTCTTGGGTTTTCGAATGGGCTTTGGCCTGGGCTTCGGCAGTTGCCTGGGGGCCCACGCCGCGCAGAAGAAAGTGCGACAGCGCCGGTATCAGCACCAGCGCGCCGAGCATGTTCCACAGGAACATGAAGGTCAGCAGCAAGCCCATGTCGGCCTGGAACTTGATCGGTGACCAGGCCCAGCCGACCACGCCGGCCGCCAAGGTGATACCGACCAGCCCTACCACCCGGCCAGTGAAAGCCACGGCTTTCTGATAAGCCTGGGCCAGGCTCAGGCCGGCGCGCTGGTAATGCAGCTGCACGCTAAGCAGGTAAAGCGCGTAATCCACGCCAATACCCACGCCCAAGGCGATGACCGGCAAGGTGGCAACTTTGACACCAATGCCCATGGCCACCATCAGCGCCTCGCACAACACCGAGGTGAGCATCAACGGCAGAATCGCCACCAGCGTGGCACGCCAACTGCGGAAGGTGATCAGGCAGAACAGCGTCACCGCCAGGTAAACCAGCAACAGCATGCGGTGGTTGGCCTCGCGCACCACCATGTTGGTGGCGGCTTCGATACCGGCGCTGCCGGCCGCCAGCAGAAACTGATGCTCGGCGCTGCCGTTGGCCTGGGCGAAGCGCTCGGCCGTTGCGGCGACCTGGGCCAGCGTGTCGGCGCGGTGGTCCTTGAGGTAGGCGATCACCGGCATCAGCGAGCAATCGTTGTTGAACAGCTCCGGTGCGTTGACCGAGGCTTGCTGCGCGGCGTAGTTGAGCACGTCCTGGTTGCGCTGCAGGCTGTTCAGGCGCGGGTTGCCTTCGTAGGTACCGGCGGTGATCTGGCGCACGGCGTTGGCCAGCGACACGGTGGTCTGCACACCCGGCAACTGTTGCAGCTCCCAGGCCAGGCGATCAGCGAGGATCAAGGTCTGGTATTGCAGGCAGCCTTCGGGGGCGGTCTTGACCATGACCGCGAAGGTGTCGCTGGACAGTGCGTAATGCTGGGTGATGTAGGCGTTGTCGAGGTTGTAGCGCGAATCCGCGCGCAGCTCGGGGGCGCCGCTGTCGAGGTCGCCGATTTTCAACTGCAGACTGCCCCAGATGCCAAGGGCGGCCAAGGCCAGGGCAACCAGCAGCGCAGCGCTGGCCCACCTGCGTTGCGTGAAGCGGTCAAGCAAGTCCCACAGCCGGCCGAAGCCACGGTGTTGATCCGCGCGGGCATCGATGCGCAGCGCCCGCTCGGCAGCCTGGCGGCCCACACCGACATAGGACAGTGCCACGGGCATCAACAGCAATGAGGTAAAGATCAGCACCGCCACACCAATGCTGGCGGTAATAGCCAGGTCCTGTATCACCGGAATGTCGATCAGCATCAGCACGGCAAAGCCCACGGCATCGGCCAGCAATGCGGTGACACCTGCCACGAACAGGCGGCGGAACGTATAACGGGCGGCAATCTGCCGATGGGTACCACGGCCTATGTCCTGGAGGATGCCATTCATCTTTTGCGCGGCATGCGACACGCCGATGGCGAAGATCAGGAACGGCACCAGGATCGAGTACGGGTCGATGGCATAACCCAACCAGGCGACGATACCCAGCTGCCATACCACCGCAGTCAGCGAACACAGCACCACCAGCAAGGTGCTGCGCACACAGCGGGTGTAGCAGTAGATGATCACCAGGCTGGTGAGCACCGCCAGGGCAAAGAACGCCATCACCTGGATCAATCCGTCGATCAGGTCGCCCATCAGCTTGGCAAAGCCGATCACATGAATGCGGTACTGGCCGCTGGCCTGGTACTGGCTGCGCAACTGTTCGAGCTTTTGCGAAAAGGCATGGTAGTCCAGGCCTTTGCCGGTGGCTGAGTCCTGGTCGAGCAGCGGCACCACCAGCATGCTCGACTTGAAGTCGCGCGCTACCAGGCTGCCGACGATGTTGGCGCGCTCGATGTTTTGCCGCAGCTGTTCGATGTCGCCAGCCGCGCCCTGATAGCCGTCGGGCATGACCGGGCCACCTTGAAAACCTTCCTCGGTAACCTCGGTCCAGCGCACCGCCGGGCTCCACAGCGACTTCACCCAGGCCCGGTCCACGCCCTGGCTGAGAAACAGCTCGTCGTTGATGTGGCGCAGGGTCTGCAGGTAGCCGGGGTCGAAGATATCGCCCTGGGTGTTTTCCACCACTACTCGCACCGCATTGCCCAGGCCGCGCAACGAGGTGCGGTTGGCCAGGTAGTTCTGGATGTAGGGGTGGCTCTGCGGCAGCATCTTGTCGAAGCTGGGGCGCAGCTCCAGGCGGGTCAGCGCCATGAAGCCCAGCACCAGTGTCGCCAACAGCATGCACAGCAGAAATGGCAGGCGGTGGTTGAACACCAGGCGTTCCAGGCCATTGCCCGAGCGCGGGTCGAAATCGGCAAGGTTGCGGATTACCGGAAGGGTATCTTGGCGGTTAGCGGCCATCAGGGTTTTCTCTTGTTATGGGTGCGGCGTGGGGTTACCGAACAGGTTGCGCACGCCCCGCTCGCCCACCAGCACCAGGCCGTTGTCGGCATCGCTGGCGAGTGCGGTCACCGGGCCACGGGCGCTTTGTGGCACCGGGCGGAAGCTGGCGCCGTCGTCGCGGCTGAGCAACAGGTCGCCGGCCTGGCTGGCCAGCCACAGCTGCCCGTCGCGATCGATACCGGCGGCGGTGAGGCTGGTATTGACGCCCGTGTCGACCGGCTGCCACTGCTCGCCGCCATCGGTACTGCGATAAGCGTGGCCGCGCAGGCCGTATATCAGCAGCACACCGGGCTTGCCGATGGCGCCGAACAGAGTGCCGGCGTAGGGGGTATCGACGCGGCTGAAGCGCTCGCCGTTCCACTTCAACAGCAAGCCCTGCTCGCCCGTGATGTACAGGTTGTCAGCCACTGCGGCCAGGCTGGTCAGGTGCAGGCCTTGCGGGTTGTCGCTGTGGTCGAGCCAGGGCTGCCAGTGCTCGCCGCCGTCCGTGGTGCGCAGCAGCAGGTTGAACACGCCCACCGCGTAGCCATGACGAGCATCGCTGAACCACACATCGAGCAAGGCATTGTCGGTGCCAGCGCCGGGCAGCTGTTCAGCCAACGCTCGACCATCCAGCTGCCTTTGCCAGTGCACGCCAGCATCACGGGTGTGCAGTACCACGCCATCATGGCCGACCGCCCAGCCCAGTTCAGGCGTGGCAAAGCTCACCGCATTCAGGTCGGCGCTGACCGGCACCTGGGCCTGCTGCCAGTGCGCGCCGTGGTCGTCGGAATAGAGGATATGCCCGCGTGGGCCGACCGCGACCAGGCGCTGCCCGGCCAAGGTCACATCACGCAGGGCGCTGCTGCTGGCCAGGGTGCTGGGCATGGCGGGCACATCCAGCACATCGGTGAATGGCGCCGCCTGCGCCGCGCCCTGCAGCGCGGCCAGGGCCAACATCACCAGGCTGCATCGTTTGAAGACAGACATTGGCAACCTCTGCTCCATGGTTCAGCGAATGCCATTGCCGGCCAGTGACTCGGGCGACCACTGGGTTTTCGACAGCGGCTCGATGTAGCGGATACCACCATAGGCACCGACCACGCCGTTGAGGTTGTAGGTGCCGCCGATCAGGTCGTAGATCATGAACGGCGTGGCGTCCGGGGTCTGCTTGTCGTAGCTCTGGGTCAGGAAGGCGAACGAGCCCCGGTACAGCTGGCCACGAGCGTCGTACTGGTCGGAGGCAAGGGCGATCCAGCTGTCTTCGTCAAGGTAGAAGCGGCGCTTGTGGTAGATGTGGCGTGCGCCGTCCTTGAGCTTGCCTTCCACCACCCAGACGCGGTGTTTTTCCCAGCGCACGAACTGCGGTGCCAGGTGGTTGGGCGTGATCACCTGCTTGACGTCGGTGTTGTAGGTCAGCTGGTAGGTGTTGTACGGCACGTACATTTCCTGCTTGCCCACCAGGGTCCAGTCGTAGCGGTCCAGCGCGCCGTTGAAGACGAACACGTCATCGTAGGTGCCAGAGCCGGAGGTGCCCGGGTTGGGCGTGTCGTAGGCCAGGTTGGGCGCCAGCTTCACCCGGCGCTGGCCTGGCAGGTATTGCCAGGCGTTGCGTGGCTGCACCAGCGGGTTTGCGGCGTCGCGCAGCATCATCGCTTCACCGGCACGACGTGCGGGCCCGGTGTACACCAGTTTCATCTGGTAGTAGGTGTCCTTGGCGCCGATCGGCTTGGCCATGTCCTCGTAAATCGGGTAACTGATGTTGGCCTGGCCAGTGGTCGACAGCGACGGTTTGCCGGCGGCGTCGACGTTCCACGAGTCGTACTTGGCGGTCATGCTCACGCCCTGGTAACGCAGCAGGAAGTTCCACATGGCTTCGGCGCCGTTCTGCGGGATGGGGAACGGGATACCCGGCAGCACGTTGTCTACCGCAGTACCGCCCTCCTGGCTTTTGGCAGCGGTGGCGTTCTTGCGGGTGTTGTCGAGCACCGCCTGCGGCAGCGCTACGCTGCGATGCGTCGGGTACACGTCGACGCGGTAGCTGGGATAGCGCTTGAGCAATTCCAGGGTGGTGGCGGTCAGCTGAGCCTTGTACTGATCGGCATTCTTGCCATCGATCACCAGCAGCGGCTTCTCGCTGGCAAACGGGTCCGGGCGCATGCTGGCACCGCTCTGGTAGCTGGCCGGGGGCGTTTGCAGGCCGCCCTGGTAGGCCGGGATCGAGCCGTCGGCATTGCCGGCCTTTTCGGCGCCGATGGCGGTCAGGTTGCTGCCCAGGTGTGCAGCCTGGTCAGGGGAAACGGCCGCCTGGGCGGCATTGAGCGCGGCCAGCGACAGGCACGAGGCAAGCAGGGTACGTACGAAATTCATGATGGTTGTCTTCCTGTGTAGGCGGTAGGAAACATGACTCAGAAGGTCGTCTTGACGGTCAGGTACAGGGCGCCACGGTCTTCAGTGGTGGCACCACCCCCCGAGAAGGAGGCGTAGCCGCCGCCGTAGCAGGTGTAATCCTGTTCGCCGTCCAGGGCATTGGGGGTGCTGCCGTCGGTCTGGCCGTCCTTGCAGGCCTTGGTCTCACCGAAGCTGTCGACGTACTTGAGGTCGACGAAGTACTGGTTGTAGATCGCAGCGCTGAAACCCACCGCGTAGTTGCCAGTGTTCTCGGCACCGCCACCCTGCACCGGCGATACACCGTCGATGCCGACGTTGACCGAAAGCGGCATGCTCAGGTCCATGCCCGGAAACACCTGGTACCAGGTAGGGGTGAAATTGACGGCGATGCCCCAGTTGTCGCGGGTGGCCTTGTCGATGCCGCGGTAGCTGCTCTTGCCTTTGTACAAAGCTTCGTTGTGGCTATCGAGCTTGAGCAGGTTGCTGTAGAACAGCTCGCCCAGCAGGGTTGCCGAGTCGAACAGCGGTGTGTCGCCAATCGTCATCAGGCCGTTGAGGGTGAAGTGCAAGGTGTCGCCGGTGGCGCTCAGGCTGTCGCCATCCTTGGGCACGTCGTAGATCACCCCGCTGCTGGGCAGCCGTGCCGGCAGCAGGCCAAAGCCGCCGCCCAGGCCGCCTTGGCCGGGGGCGCTGACGATTGCCGGAATGCTCGCCAGCGGCATGTTGTGGCGGATGTTCAGGTCGCTGCCGACGCTGATGCCCGCCACATCCTTGGAGAGGCTCAGCCCATAAATGTCGATGTTGTCGGCGTAGGCAAACTGGTAAGTGGTGCTTTGCAGCGAGTTGTAGAGGTTGCCGATCGCGCCTTGGCGGCTGCCCGGTGGGTTGCCGAATGGGCCGTTGGCCACGGTCATGCCGCGCGCATCGAGCCAGGCCTGGGGCAGGATCTCGGACGTCTTGCGGTAGTAGAAGCCGAGGGTGCCGCCCAGCCACTCTGGCGACCACTTGGCCATGATGCCCCAGTCGCCGCTTTTGCCGGGGGTCAGGTCATGACCGCGGCGAATGGTGGTGAGCGCACCGCGCACCGGGATCAACCCCGGCGTACCGGTGTGGCCCAACAGGAAGCTCTGCGCGCCCTCACCCACCACATCAGAGCCGCCATAGTACGTGCCGGCTTCAGGCAGCCGGGCGGCATCCCAGTCGAAGAAGTACTGGGCACCCAGGGTGAGCTCGGAGTTGACCAGGAACGCGGTCGACAGCTGGTTGCGGGGTACGAAAAGCTCCTTGGCCTCGGTGCCCGGCGAGGCCGCCAGCTTGGCCAGGTCCAGGCCTGATTGGCCATAACTCAGCGAATGCACCGGGTTGAGCAAGGTTTCACCCCAGAACAGGTTGTGCTGGCCCAGCTTGGCGCTGACCTGCGACGCTTCGCCCACGTCACGGCTCATGAACACGAAGGCATCCAGCACTTCGCCAGACGGGCCGCTGTAGTAACGCTGGGCGTAGTTGCTCAGGTGTGGGCTGCCTAGCGGGATGCCGGTCCCAGGCAGGCCATTGAGGCTGGGGTTGATACCCGACTGGTCACCGTTGCCGTTGACGAATGGGTTGCTGTTGGAGCCGGTGTTGTCATAGGCCTTGTCGTACCAGCTGGCAGTGCTGACGCGAAAACCGCTGTTGCCCTGGTACACCACATCCAGCTCGGTCAGCAGGTCGACCCGGTTGGTGATGTTGGTGCCGGCCTTGCGGAAGTTGTAGTCGCCGTCGTTGCTGTTGGGCGTGCCCAGCAGGCGCTTGTCGGCACTCTCGGTACGCACGCCGTAGTTGTATTTGACGGTATTGTCGAAGCGCACGGCCCAGTCTTCATGGCCGGTATCGACTTCGAACGCCTGGGCGGCGGGCAGCGTGAGCAGGCCGATGGCGCAGGCGAGCAGGCAGCGCTGTGGTTTCACAGCACGGTGAATGCGGTGTTCTGGCATTACGATGGCTCCACGTATTGTTATTGTTTTTTACGCCGCCCGTCTGTTGCGGGCGTGGCTGGGGCGTCCATGCGTTACTGCAGGTTTGCGGCGTCCAGTCGGCGGATCAACGCCTCGGCCAACGGCCAAGGGCCGAAACCGGAAGCCGGGTTGAGGTGGCCAACGGCGCCCAGGTTGACCAGCTCGCTGCCCCAACGCCGGGCCAGCTCACCGGCAGCGGCGTAGCTGGCGAGGTGGTCATTGCTGCTGGCCGCGACAATGCTGGGAAAGGGCAGCGGCGTAGGTGGAAGTGGCGACCAGCCCATCTCGGCCAGGCTGGCCGGGCTTGGGTAATGCTCGGGCCAGTGGGCGTCGAGGTCAGGTGGGGCCGCCAGCAATGCGCCCTTGATCGCCCGCCCGTAGCGCGCCGCCCAGTGGGCGACCATCAATGTGCCGGCACTGTGTGCCACCAGCAGCACCGGGCCATCGACCTGTTCCAGCTCGCGCTGGATTGCCTCGACCCGCGCGTTACAGCACAGGCCGTCGACTTCCAGCGGCGGTACGCTGCGCACCTTGGCCAGGCGGCCGGCAAGCAGGGTCTGCCAGTGTTCGGCCACGTGGCCGCGCAGGCCAGGGACAATCAGCACGGTGGCTGTGGTTTGCAGTTTTTCCACGGTGAACCTCGTGTGCGGTTTAGCGCTTGAAGTTCACAGTAAACAGGCCTCCACCGGGGTGCTTTACATTGGGCGTCAGGCGCTTTTCATTTGATGACAACCACATAAACAGGGCTTTGCTTTTCAATTGATGACACGCAGGCTATAAAACCAGTGGCCCTGCAAACCCCGGCTTTAGGGACAACAATAAAAAATGCCTGCTCTCGTTCGTGCCGCCAGCTTGACCAACTACCTGGAAGTGTCCCGCCATCTGGGCCTCAACCCCCATGCACTGCTTGCGCAGGTCGGCCTTAACGCCGCCTTGCTCGACGACCCCAACCGGCGTATCCCGGTGGCCAGCGTCATCAGTTTGCTGGAAGCTTCCGCCAGCGCCACGAAGTGCGAGAGTTTTGGGTTGCGCATGGCCGAGCTGCGCCAGCTATCGGACTTCGGCGAAATCAGCCTGTTGCTCAGCCACCAACGCAACCTGCGCGATGCGCTGCAGGTGATCGTGCAATACCGCCACCTGCTCAATGACGCGCTGGCCATTCATATCGAAGAAGCCGGCAAGACCGTGATCATTCGCGAAGAGGTGATCAACGAACGCGCGCCCTGCAGCCGCCAGGCCACCGAGTTGGCCATCGGCGTGATGATGCGCTTGTGCGCGGCACTGCTGGGCGCCCACTGGCACCCGATCAGTGCCAACTTCACGCATGCGGCCCCCGCCGACCCCGCCATTCATCGGCGCATCTTCGGCTGCACGCTGGTGTTCGGCAGCGAGTTCAACGGTATCGTCTGCCCCGCCGCCGACCTCGACAGCGCCAGCCCGCAGGCCAACGAAGCCATGGCCCGCCTGGCACGGCGCTACCTCGACACGCTGCCGGCCAGCGGCGTACCGTCGCTGGAACTGGAACTGCGTAAAACCATCTACCTGCTGCTGCCCATGGGCCGTGCCACCATCGAGCAGGTGGCGCAGACCCAGGGCATGAACGTGCGTACATTGCAGCGGCGGCTGGAAGAAAATGGTTTGACGTTCAAGGACCTGATCAACAACGTGCGCCGCGACCTGGTGATGCGCTACCTGGAAAACCCCGGTTACTCGCTGGGGCGCATCGCCGACATGCTCGGTTACTCGATGCCCAGTTCGTTCACCCGTTGGTTCATCGCCCAGTTCGGCATGCCACCGGCTGTTTGGCGGGCTCAGCACACGCCGCAGCCATGAGCCTATGGTGGTCTTGGCGGCGGTTCAAGACGCCGCTTCGCCGTCCAGCACGATAAAGACCTGCCCATCCTGTTGCTCGATCGGGTAGCTGGCGACTTTCAAGGCCTTGGAGTTGATCAGGTAGCCGCTGGCCAGGTCGAAGCGCAGACCATGCGCACAGCACTGAATGACCCGCCCTTCCAGGCGCCCACTGCACAGCGACGCGCCCTGGTGCGGGCAACTGTCGTCGATGGCGTAAAGGGTGTCGGCGACATTGAACAAGGCCACGCTGCGGCCCTCGCAGGCCAGCAGCACCCGGCCATTGCGCTCCGGCAGTTGCTGAGGGCTCAGTGCGATACGCCGGTTCATGCCTGCACCACCGCTTGCAAGGCGTCATTCATGGCGGCAAACAGCGCCTCGGCTGGCCGCACCCCGGCAAGCTGCGGGCCCTGGTTGAAGCGATAGCGTGGTACGGCGCTGCCCGCTCGCCCTGCACCGTCAAGGAACGGGCTGCCATCGTCACGCAAACAGTCGATCACCTGCCCGGGCTCAAGCCCGCAACCCTGGGCGATGCCGAGCAATGTGCGGCTATCACCCAGGTCGCGGCCCTGGTGGAAATAGGCAATGAACAGTTGCGCCAGCAACGCTTCCTGCTGCGGCGCGCTGAGCAGGCTGCCGGCCCGTTGCATCAAGCGGTGGGCATTGCCGGTATTGGGCATGCGACGGATGCGCGAAAAATCGATGTCCTCGCCCACCACACTGGCAGCAGCACGCACCTGAGCCTGGCGCTCGCGTACCGCCTGCTCGCTGCCCAGGCGTTGCAGGTAGAAGGTATTGAAAGGCACCCCGTTGGCAGGCAGCCCCGGCAGCAACTGAACGCCCCGCCAGTGTATCTGCACCTGTACCTGTGGCTGCTCACGCTGCAGCAGCAACAAGGCCGCTTGCAGGTGCCGCTGGCCAATCAGGCACCAAGGGCAGACGAAATCGAAAAACACTTCGATGGACAACAGCTGTTTCACAGTTTCAACTCCTGGAGCGCAGACGGTCCATGTCGCGGTGGTAGTGACGCTTGGCGATAAAGAACACGGCCGCCGCCGCGATGCTGATCAGCGGCACCAATTGCAGCGCGGCCTGCAGCCCGATCAAGTCGGACACCCGGCCCGTGATCAGTGGCCCGGTGGCCAGGCCCAGCAGGTTGTTGGCCAGGGTCAGGGTGGCGAATGCCGTGCCATGCACCGATGCATGGGTAAGGTTGGCAACCATGGCGCTGGACGGGCCATTGGTACCGGCGGCGATCATCATGCCCAGGCAAATCAGTACCAGTTGCGCGGTGCCGGCAGGCAGCGCAAAGGCAATGCTCAGCAGCATGCAACTGCCCAGGCAGTAGGCGATGGCCAGGCTGATCTTGCGGTCCGGGCGCTGTCGCCCAAGGCGGTCGCAGAGCATGGCGCAAAGGATCATGCCGATACCGCTGCACAGCACGATGACGGCGGCGATTGCCCCGGCACGGTCGGTACCCATGGCGTAATAGCGGTTGAGGTAACTGGGCATCCACACGATCAGGGTGCCACCGACGAACAGTTGCAGGCCGCTGCCGACATAGGCGGCGATGACCGATCGGCTGCTGTACAGCGTGCGCAGCGGTCGGCTGGCCTTGTCGAGCGCCTGCTGCGCGCACTTGGGTGCAATGCGCGCCTCCTTGACGATCATCGGATACACCATCGCCAGCACCAGGCCGAACAATGCCATGCCAGCAAATGCCCAGCGCCAGCCCAAATGCTGGGCCAGCACGCCGCCCAAGGCCATGCCCAGCACCGAACCGAACATGCCGCCGGCCATGAACGCCCCGGCCAGCGTCGAGCGCATGTCGCGGGGGAACACTGCGACCACCACGGCAATGCCGACACTGCCATAGGCTGCCTCGCCAACCCCGACCAAAAAGCGCGCAATGAACATTTGCGGGTAGTTTTCCGCCAGGGCACAGCCGAGCGTGGCCAGGCTCCACAACACTGCCATCAACACCAGGCTGCGTACCCGGCCGAAGCGGTCGGCCAACAAGGAAAGTGGAAAGGTCAGCAGGCCGACCATCAGCGCGACGATGCCGCTGAGCAAGCCGAGCTGGCTGTCGCTGAGCGCCCATTCGCCCTTTAGCAGCGGGAACACCGCATTGAGCACCTGGCGCGACATATAGTCGGAGATCAACAGGCCGAAGGTCAGGGCAAACACCACCCAGGCATAGCGCCGGGGGACGCTGTGGGCGGTGTCGGTGCCGGAGTCTTCGGCACTGGCGAGATAGGTGGCCATGTTGCCTCCTTGGGTGTGGTGTGGGTTTTTCTTGTTGTTATGCACTACTGCTCAAGCTTGGTCGGCCCCTGTGGGAGCGGCCTTGTGTCGCGATAGGGCTGCAACGCAGCCCCAGGATTTCAGTGCAGATGCACCTTTTGCAGCCCTATCGCGACGCAAGGCCGCACTCATCTGGCCGTGCCAACGTTTGTATCAAGTACGCTGCGGCACACCCTTCTCACCCGCCTGGCGGTTCGGCGCCATGCCATTGGCTTTAAGCGTCTGCTCGATACTGTCGTACTGCTGCCCGATGCGGTAAATGGCCCGGGCCTCCTTGCCGCTGGCAATCTCGCGCCCCAGTTCGTGGGCCACGCGCACGGTCTGCTGGATCTGCTGCACCGAGGTGAAGCGTTTGCCGTGCTGGTCGATGATGGTGTCTTCGTTGCCACAGCGCGGGTGCAGGCCCATGGCCAGGGCCATGGTGTTGAACGGCAGCACGTTCTTCAGCAACGATTCGGCGGTCAGGGTGCAACCGTCCGGTGCGCGGTGGATGAAGTTGAAGAAGTTGAACGGGTTGGGGCCGTCGAAACCGCCGCCAATGCCGATCCAGGTCAGGTTCAGCGGGCCCATGTAATCACCACGGCGCACGATGCGCTCGAGGGTTTCCAGGGCATGCATGCCGGTCAGTTGGAAATGCGGCTGGATGTTGCTGGCCTGCAGGCGGCGCAGGTGCTCACGGACCCAGGCCGGGCCGGCCGGTACGGTCATTTCGCTGTAGGCGGCGTGGATTGCGGGGCTGGCCAGCGAGGTACCTTCGAGGTATTCGGGGTACAGCAGCTCCATGATGTTCATCTGCGTGGTGTTGATGGCCACGGTGACCTGATCGGGGCGCGGTGTCAGCTCGGCGAGCATGTGCCGGGTGTCGTCCGACAACCACTTGGCTGACTCGCCTTCGCCTTCCGGGGCGAAGGAAATCGAACCGCCAACCTGAATGATCATGTCCGGCACCGCTTCGCGGACTCCGGCGATCAGCTCGTTGAACTTGGACAGCCGCTTGGAGCCTTTGCCGTCCAGCTCACGCACGTGCAAATGCAGCACGGTTGCGCCTGCCTCGTAGCAGTCGACGGCCTTTTGCACCTGCTCGTCCATGGTCAGCGGAATGTCTTCAGGGAAATCTTCGGGCATCCACTCAGGGCCATAGGGGCCACGGTGATCACCACCTTTTCCATGTTTTCCGGGTGCAACGAATCGTCGAAGAATTGCATGCTGTAGTCCTCGCTATTGTTTTTGTGCGGTTGCCAGCGGCTGGCTTAGAAGGTGCGGCTGCCTTTGATCCCGGCGCGCTCCATCTTGCGATGGCACGGTGGGTAATCCATGACGGCGTAATGCTGGGTGCTGCGGTTATCCCAAATTGCCACGCTGTTGGGCTTCCAGCGCCAGCGCACCTGGTATTCGGGCAGGTAAGCCTGGCTGATGAGGTAACGCAGCAGGTCGCCTGCGCCGGGGTTGGCGTCCTGGCCGAAACGCACCCGCTGCGGCGTGTGGTAGTTGCTGAAGTGGGTGGTGAAGGCGTTGACGAACAGCACCTGCTCGCCGGTTTCCGGGTGGGTGCGTACCACCGGATGCTCGGCATCGGGGAATTGCGCCTTGAGTGCCAGCCGTTTTTCCAACGGCATGGCGGCGCCGAAGCTGGCCTCGATGCTGTGGCGGGCGCGCAGGCCTTCGATGTTGGCCTTCACCTCGCTGGGCAGGTTTTCGTAAGCCAGCACCATGTTCGCCCACAGGGTGTCGCCGCCCACCGGTGGGCATTCGACGCAGCGCAGCACGCAACCCATGGGCGGTGCTTCACGCCAGGTGGCATCGGTGTGCCAGGCATTTTCGTAGCGGTCATTGGGCTGGTCCGGGCGCTTGTAGATCTGCACCAGGCCCGGGTGCTCCGGGTCGCTTCCTGCCACCGGGTGGTCCTCCAGCTCGCCGAAGCGACGGGCGAAGGCCACGTGTTCGGCACGGCTGAAGTGTTGGTCGCGCAGGAACAGCACACGGTGCTGCAGCAACTGCTGGCGCAGCTGGGCGAACAGGTCGTCGTCGTGAATCGCGTCGGCCAGGTTGACGCCACTCACCTCGGCACCGATCGCGCAAGTCAGTTGTTCGATGTGCATGCTGTTGCCCTCTTCAGATGACGAAGATCGACGAGCCGGTGGTTTTGCGGGCTTCCAGGTCACGGTGGGCCTGAACCGCGTCCTGAAGGGCGTAGTGCTGGTTGATTTCGATACGGATGCGCCCGCTGCTGACGTGATCGAACAACTCGCCGGCCAGGTCGGCTTTTTCTGCCGGGTCGGCGATGAAGTCGGCCAGGGCCGGCCGGGTGAGCTGCAGAGAACCCTTGATCGCCAGCAACTGCGGGTCGAACGGCGGGATGGTGCCCGACGCCGTGCCAACGCATACCATCAGCCCGCGGCGCTTGAGCGAGTCGAGCGAGCCGGTGAAGGTGTTCTTGCCGACACTGTCGAACACCACGTTCACCCCAACCCCGTCGGTCAGCTCGCGTACACGGCTGGCCACGTCCTCGACGCTGTAATTGATGATGTGGTTGCAGCCATGGGCGCGGGCGACCTCGGCCTTGGCTTCGGTGGACACGGTGCCGATCACGTTCAAGCCCAGCAGCCGTGCCCACTGCGCGACAATCAGGCCCACGCCGCCAGCAGCCGCATGCAGCAGCACGCTGTCACCGGGTTTGAAGGCGTAGAGGCGGCGCAACAGGTAGGCCGAGGTCAGGCCGCGCATGGTCATGGCGGCAGCGGTCTCGAAGGCAATGGTTTCCGGCAGTTTGATCAGCGCCGCAGCGGGGATCAGGCGTTCGGTGCAATAAGCACCCAGGGTATTGAGGAACCCGGTGTAGGTGACCCGATCACCGACACCCACCTGGGTCACCCCCTCGCCCACCGCCTCCACTACCCCGGCAGCTTCCACGCCGATGCCATTGGGCAGCGGGATCGGGTAAGTGCCGTTGCGAAAGTAGGTGTCGGCGTAGTTCAGGCCAACCGCCACCTGGCGCAATCGCACCTGCCCCGGGCCGGGCTCGCCCACTTCGGCGTCCTCATAGCGCAGTACCTCGGGGCCACCGGTCTGATGGAAACGTACGACTTTGGACATGCTTGTCTCTCCAATCATCGATCTGGACGCCAGGCGTCAGTTCTGGGTGATTGGACTGTATGCCCTTGGCTTGCAGGGTGCTTCGCATCGGACGACATCGGGTTTTCATTTGATGACAGCGCGTTCATCGCCCAGCGTTCGGCCAACCTGCTTTATTCATGAGCCTGCTGGATGCTTGTCAAAGCCGGCAATCAGGCGCTGGGCATTCTCTTCGCAATCCATCCCCTGCGGCTTGTCTTCGATACCGGCAATTACCGCCAGCAGCTGTGCCCGGTTCTGCGCCAATCGCTGCTGCATCGCCTCGATCTCTGCCACCTTGCGCTTGAGGCTTGCCAGCAACAAACCATGATCAGCCGGGGCTGCACCGGAGGCGTCGGTCAGCTTGCGCATTTCATCCAGGCTGAACCCCGCCTGCTGGCCACAGGTAATGATTTCCAGCGCCCGCACCACCTGCTCCGGGTAGTCCCGGTAACCATTGCCCAGGCGCCGGGCGGCAATCAACCCGGTGGCTTCGTAGAAGCGGATACGCGACGCACTGAGCCCCGTACGTCGCGCCAGTTCACCAATTTTCATCTCGATACCCTTGCGCTATTGACATTAAAGTTGACTTTAACCTTAGCCTTCTCCCGAACCTAGCCCACGCGTGCAGTAACCGATGCGTGGTAGCCACCATTCGGAGATCGCCATGACGCCGTTCCAACCCCTGCTGCTGCCCAATGGCAGTGTCATACCCAACCGCATCGCCAAGGCGGCGATGGAAGAGAACCTGGCCAACCCGGACCAGACCCCTTCCGACTCATTGCTGCGGCTGTACCAGGCCTGGGCCGAAGGCGGTGCCGGGCTGTTGCTCACCGGCAACGTGATGGTCGACCCCAGCGCCATGACCGGCCCGGGCGGTGTCATGCTCGACGCCAGCCAGCCGCTGCAGCGATTTCGCGACTGGGCCCGTATAGGCCGTGCCCATGGCGCGCAGTTCTGGATGCAGATCAACCACCCAGGGCGGCAGATGCAAGCCAACCTTGGGCAGCCCACGGTAGCGCCTTCGGCCATCGCCTTGGACATGGGCGGCCTGTCCAAACTGTTCCCTCGGCCCAAGGCACTGGACGAAGCCGAGATCGCCGCACTGATCGAGCGCTTCGCTCGTACTGCGGCCCTGGCCGAAGAGGCCGGCTTCAGTGGTGTACAGGTGCACGCCGCCCATGGTTATTTGCTGAGCCAGTTTCTGTCGCCGTTGAGCAACCAGCGCCGGGACCGCTGGGGCGGCAGCCTGGAGAACCGCGCGCGGTTATTGCTGGAGGTGGTCAAAGCCGTGCGCAAGGTGGTTTCGCCCGGCTTCGCCGTGGCCGTGAAGCTGAATTCAGCGGACTTCCAGCGCGGCGGTTTTGAACCTGCAGATGCCCGTCAGGTGGTGCTGTGGCTGAACCAATTGCCCGTAGACCTGGTGGAGCTGTCCGGTGGCAGCTATGAAGCACCGGCCATGCAGGGCGACGCCCGTGACGGCCGGACCCTGGCCCGCGAGGCGTACTTCCTGGAGTTTGCCCGAGAGATCGCCGCCATTGCGAAGATGCCGGTGATGGTCACCGGCGGTATTCGCCGCCTGCCGGTGGTCGAGCACGTGCTCGCCAGTGGCGTGGCCATGGCCGGAATAGCGACAGCCCTGGCTGTAGAGCCTGGCTTGCCCCAGCGCTGGCTGAACGGCGAAGCGACAGCCAGCGCCGAACTGCAGCCGATTCGCTGGAAGCGCAAGGCGTTTGCCGCACTGGCGTACATGGCCTTGGTGAAACTGCAGATGCGCCGGCTGGCAGCAGGCAACAGGCCCAAGGCGCATGCGTCACCGTTGCGCGCCTTGTTGCTGGAGCAAGGCTGCACGTTACTGCGGGTAAGGCAGTACAGGCGTATGATGAGAAGCCGAGCTGGATGAGGGGCTACCTGCCGCCTCAACTCGCCTGGCCTGCCTTCATCGCCGTTCTCTACCGGAGCACTGCCATGAACAAACCCCATCACGCGCTGCTCTTCGCCCTGGCTGCGCTTGCTGCCTGCTCATCCAACTCTGCGCAGTACCAAGACCAGCCACTGGTGGCCAAGGTCGGTACCGGCATGAGCAAAGACCAGGTCGTGCAAATAGGCGGCAAACCTGATGCCGAGACCGACCGTACCGTGGTGCCCGGCACCTGCTTCGACTACATGCTGACCCAGGCCGGCAAACGGCAACCCTACAGCGTCAGCTTCGACGGCAACGGCAAGGTGGACAAGACCGCCTTCATGACCTGCGCCGAATGGAGCAATGCCCAGCACAAGGCCCGCCTGCCCAGCATGGGCGGCTCAAGCGGCTCGGGCTACTGATTCAGTCCAGGCAGTCCTTGGCAGCTTGACGCAATTTGTCGCCAGACAGAAAGCTGCCCTTGTAGAAAGTCGCGCGGCTGCCATCGCGGGAGTCGACCACGTCCAGCACATCGTCACTTGCCACCGCGCTGGATGCCGTCAGCCGGTAGCCATGGGCTATCGACTTCTGCGTGGCCTGGGGCGCCAGCGCCTGCCATTTGGGCAATACACAGGCGGCGTACTGCTGCGGCGTTTTTTTGGTCAGTTTGCTGGCAGTGGGCTTGCCAGGCGTTGCGCAGCCGACAAGGCTGGCGACTAGCGCAGAAGCGACAAAGATACGAAAAATAGGCATTTGCAATTGGCCATTAGGGATACGCCGCATTCTAACGGGGGTTGCGGCGAGTTTCTAATCAACCAAGGTCTTGCTGCGTTTTTTTCGCGCAATTGACACAGTCACAACGCGCCAACGACAACCAAACAACACGCCGGCTGATTAACTAAGGCTGGTTGAAAGTAATGAATTGTTTTAAGCGAGGGAACGAATTCGTTCTTCCCTGCTTCTGATTAGCATCCGGCAACGGCAATCACCGGCCGGCTTCACCCACCCACATTGATCAGCGCGCTTCGCCAAGGAGAATCCCATGTTGTGGTGGCTGGAAATACTCGCCCAATACGTAACTTCCACCGGCTTGGCGGTACTCTGTATCTTCGTGTTCTGGGCTTATGGCCTGGCATTCGGCAGGGCCTACATGAAGGTCCTCTCTGGCCTGCTGGCCGCCATGCTGCTAATGATCGCCGCATGCCCACATGGCGTGGACTTTGCGTTGGGCAATCACATGGCGCCTGGTGACGTCAGTGCCCTACTGCTGTTCCTTGCCGATGCAACAGGGGTGATAACAGCGGTGGTAGTGGCCTCGTTTTTCTTCAGCCCCGGGCGTTTGCAAGACGAAGCCTGAGCGCGATGACTGGCGCACACCTGATATTTCTGCCAGTAGCGTGGGCGGCGGAACGCTGAGAAAGTGAACCTGCCCATGGGGCATCACTACGACTCGGCAAGGAAACCTACCATGCAAAATAACGCCAACAGCACGCTGTTCTTCTATCAGAACGGCAAACTCATCACCCTTAAAACCGGTGAACAGGGCCGTAGCATCTTTCGTTCTTCGGATGTGCCACTGGCCGAGCAACAATCCAACGGCACCCACACCAGCGGCTTGCTGGTGACCGACGACAAGGGCTCGGTGCTGCAGGTGCAGGAGAAAAGCTGAAGTTCCAAGCAAGTGCCTTTCACACAGCTATTGCGTTTCACCCCGCCCTGAGGCGATGCTCACAGGCCCGTCGAAGCAGAAGACAAGGAAGGCCTTTAGCACTATGGAGACGCTGCACAGTATCAAGTCAGACCTGGTCAGAACAGCCGATCACCTGGACAAACTCAGCCAAGCCATGAATGGCCATGCCAGGTTCATGGAGGCGCGAGGTAGCTCTCCGAGCGAGCTCGATGTTACCGCGCACATCAGGTCCATCGATGTGGTGGCGGACGAGTTGCGCGCCGTGGCCGCAAGAATCGACGACATTGAAGGTGCTTGATGATAGGCATCTGAACGGGAAATCTACCCGGTTCAAGGCGTCGCCCCCAAACGCGGGGTCAGGGCTTGGCTCCCCGGTACAGTACGATGGCCGCAACATCCAAGGCCAGTACACTGCCTACAAACAGGGCCATGACGTACAGGTCTTCAGTAAGCATTGCCGTTTCCCCCAAATGCACCACTTTCTCTGGGGACTTGCAATTAATGCTCCAGTTACCATGTGGTAACCGGACAGCGACTCAGCTGAACTTGAGCTTCAACACTTTGCTCAGCGCCCAACCACTGAAGACATAGAATGCATCGAGGTAGAAGCGCCCTGCATAGTTGGGCAGCGGTGCGTGATTCAACAGCACATCCGGGTCAGGCGCGGGCGGAAACAGGGCATAAAAGCCGTTGGGCAGCACAGCCAGCGCCAGCAATGACAAGTAGGTCGAGGCTTGCAGCCAAGTGGCACGATTGCCGAGCCTGGCGGACCACTTCAGGCCGTAGTAAGCAACCAGGCCAGCGACCGGCAACACCCAAAAATGCGTCGGGATCCCAATGAACATTTCGGCGACAACGCTTCTTGCTTCCACCCGCTGTTCTCCATTCAAATGCGACGATTATCGCGGGCGGGGCCAGCAAATGCAAAAACGGCGCGGTTCAAGCCAGCTCCGGCTCCACCAGCCACTTCTTGAACTTTGCCGGTGAGCCGGCATACAGCGCATTGGGCGGAACATCCTCGGTTACCACGCTGTTCGCCGCGATCACGCTGTTATGGCCAATATTGATGCCAGGCAATACCACGGCACCCGCGCCAATCCAGGCATTGTCGCCCACGGTAATCGGGGCGATGTAGTCATTGTCCTTGCGCCGCTGGGGGTTGATATCGTGGCTGGTCGTACACAAACGCACCTGCGGGCCAAGCATGGCCATGCGGCCGATGCGGATAGTTGCTTCGTCGAGGAGCACGCACCCGCTGTTGATGAAAGCGCCCTGCCCCAATTCAAGGTTGCCGCGCTCGAAGTAGAACGGCGGGCGAATGACTACATGGCTTTGGGTACGGACACCGGTTTTGGCCAATAGGCGATTCAACTGTTTTTTACCCAGGTCATGGGTATCCAGCAGGCGCATGAACTGACGCGGAGACAGGTGTTTTTTGAGTTTTGCGACGAATAGGAGCAAGCGAGACATCCGACAGTGGTAATGGTGTTGATCGCGTCAGCGAGACACTAGCAGGCAGCTTATCGGTGCCTCCTGCCATTTCTTGAGCACGCGAGTTTACGCGGCCCATTGGCAAAAAGCCCGCTCTGGACGGCGGGCTTTTTTGTTTCGTCGGTTGAATGATCACGCTTTTGAACACATCAGCGCGGCATCCAGCAACCTGCCGTGGTCGTACCAGGCATCACGTTGATAAGCCGTGAACTGGTGCTGGGTTCCCGTGCTGCGCAATTCTACAAGACCATCAGCCTTGTCGGGGTCGGTGCTTTCGATGAACAGCTTGACCGAGTTATCGCCATCGACTTCATAGGTTTTCACATGTCCTGGAAGTTCGCCTTTGACGCACCCCAGATATGCGGGTGGGCTTTTCGCGGTCGTGCCAGCGGTATAATCGTGGCTGTCACGCACATCAGGGTTTTGTGCGCAGCCTGCCATTAACAACGTGGCAAACCCGGACACCAGTATTGCGCCGGCAAGCGATCTTGAGCTCTTCACGCGACACGCTCCTGCCCCCCATCGAAAACTGGGAAAGTGTTGCCAAGCAGCCTGCCCATTTTTTGGTTTTCGTATGCCCATGTTACTGCTCAATGACAACCGGGCATTAGGTTTGTTTGCTATATAGGTTCTGGGGCGTACCCCCTCGCGCCCTGCATCAGTAGCGACGGTATTCCTGCCCGCCACGGTCTCCGTCATAGTAATGGCGGTGATGCCTGCCGTCGTGCCAGTACGGCCAACAACCACTGAGCAACAACAAACCGGACAACACCACAACCCATGCAGTCTTGCGTTTCATGTGCGAACCTCCGGCGGGCGAAGCCATGCCTTCCCTGAGTTGGACCGCACGGGGTTGGGATGTTCAGGCAGGCGCAGGCCGTTGGTCATCTTCCATGCATAATTTCATTTACCCGGCGGCCCTGGCTGCGGTTGGCCCCGATTACGCGTATGGCGTACCCATAACCGGGGTCAGGCAATGGCATTGAGAAACACGTAAGTTGCCGCCAGGTCCAGCACCAACACAGCAACCACGCCAAAAATCATGTAATAGCGGTCATCCTGAGTCATTTCTGCGTACTCCGCATGATCAATGTCTCAGGACTACAGCAATTCCCGTTCCATCTACTGGGTGGAGCCTGCGGGCGCCGGTGGAGCCAAGCAAACAGGTGGGGCAATTAGTCCTTGACCTGGCATACACCATTGGCTTTGTTCTTGCCGGTATATGAGACGTCAGGCGAGCCATCCGGATTGATCGACAACGATACCGTTAACCCGCTGCCTTTGGCTTCGTAGTAGTTGTCGTTGAATTTTTTCAGTTTGCCTTCCTTGCCATTGATATAGATCGGCCCGCCCTTGTCGGCATGAACCTCGATGTTTCCGGGGCACGTCGCGTTCAACAGCGGAATGCCGGCGTGGGCAGTGCCCGACGCCAGGAGCAAGATGCCAAGTAACAAACGCTTCATCTACGGTGTCCTCCTGTGGTTGTCGGGGTGCGAGTGATAAACCACGCTGCACTACCTGCACGGCCTCATTGTGCAGAAGGCCCACCCGTTTGACGAGCCTGCCATGGGGCAAATGGCTGCTACCCGTGGCTCCAGATAACCTGCGTCTCAACGTGCAGCCATTTCCAGCCGGCTCAAAAACTATTGCGAGCAGGCCAGCACCGCCCGGCGGGCTATCCTTTGTGCTCCAGTAGGAGGAATGGGAATGTGCGGAAGGCTGAGCCAGTACCGCGGGATCCATGACTTCGTTGAGACCCTGAGCATGCCAGAGGCCTG
>NZ_BCBQ01000016.1:0-82202 GCF_001320885.1 Pseudomonas sp. NBRC 111140 | reverse complement strand
GTGGCTTGAAATCCAAGCCCCACACATTGTCGCTTCTACAGTTCATGAAATGTGCGTCATCTATGCCTGACGAATCGCGGGACAATGCTACGCTCGCGGAAATACTCATCACGGATACCTACCATGGAAATGAACTGGCACCAGGCCCTGCAAGAGAGCCTGAGCTGGCTGGCGATCGCCTCGTTCATCACCCTTGTCTGCTTCACTGCAGCCGCAGCACTGGCTGTGCGTTGCACGCGCTGGGGTAGCCAGTTCTGGCAGCTCGCCGGGCCCTATTTCAGTTTCAGGCGCAGTTGGCGACCGTTGCTGGTGTTTGCCCTTCTGCTGGTACTGACGCTGTTCTCGGTTCGGCTCAATGTGCTGTTTTCATTCTGGTACAACGGCTTCTACAGCGCCCTGCAGGGCCTCGACCAAGCCGCTTTCTGGTACCTGCTCGGGGTCTTCGCGGTACTGGCCACCATCCACGTGCTGCGCTCGTTGTTTACCTTCTATGTAAGCCAGGCATTCAGCATCAAGTGGCGGGTCTGGTTGACCGAGCGCCTGACCCACGACTGGATGCAGGGCGATGCCTACTACCGTGGCCAGTTCCTCGCCGAGCCGGTGGACAACCCCGACCAGCGTATCGAACTGGACGTCAACGCCTTCGTCACCAACTCGGTCACCCTTGCCCTGGGCGCGGTCAGTGCGCTGGTTTCACTGGTGGCGTTCACCGGTATCCTCTGGGGGCTGTCAGCACCGTTGACAGTGGCTGGGGTGGAGATCCCTCGGGCGATGGTGTTTGCCGTGTACCTGTATGTCATCGTCGCCACCTGGGTCGCCTTCCGCCTCGGGCGCCCGCTGATCCGCCTGAACTTCCTCAACGAAAAACTCACCGCCAACTTCCGTTACGCGTTGATGCGCCTGCGTGAGAACGCAGAGAACATTGCCTTCTATCAAGGTGCGCAAGTGGAGCGGGGCACGTTGCTGGGCCGTTTTGCTGCCTTGATCGTCAATGCCTGGGCATTGGTGTTCCGGAACCTGAAGTTCAGTGGCTTCAACCTGGGGGTCAGCCAGGTTGCCGTGGTGTTCCCGTTCATTCTCCAGGCGCCGCGCTTCTTCAGTGGTGCGATCAAGCTGGGCGATGTCATGCAAACGTCCCAGGCCTTTGGCCAGGTGCAGGACTCTTTGTCGTTCTTCCGAGAGTCGTACGATGCGTTTGCCCAGTATCGCGCTACCCTCGACCGTCTGACTGGTTTTCTCGATGCTAACGAGCAGGCAAGTGGGTTGCCGCGAGTGACTACCGAAGACCAGGCGCATGCGCTGCAGATCATGGGGCTGCAGGTACTACGCCCGGACGGACACGCCCTTATCGCCGACCTGGACTTGAGCTTGCATGCCGGTCAGGCGCTGTTGATCAAAGGGCCATCGGGCAGTGGCAAGACCACGCTGCTGCGCGCCCTGGCAGGGTTGTGGCCGTATGCCGAAGGTGAAGTCAGGCGGCCGACGGGTCACCAGGCGTTGTTCCTGTCGCAGCGTCCATACCTGCCACTGGGTGACTTGCGTACCGTCATTGCCTATCCGGCAGCCGGCAAGCCCGAGGATGAGGCGCGAATGCAGCAGGCGTTGCACCAGGTCAACCTGGCCCACCTGGCCGAGCGCCTGGACGTCAGCAGCGACTGGTCACACATCCTCTCGGTGGGTGAGCAGCAGCGCCTGGCGTTCGCCAGGGTGCTGTTCAACCGGCCGCAGGTGGTGTTCCTCGACGAGTCCACCTCAGCGATGGATGAGGGGCTCGAGCATGCCCTGTATGCGCTGCTGCGCTCAGAAATGCCGGGTGCATTGCTGGTCAGTGTCGGCCACCGCAGCACGCTGGCAGGGTTCCATACCCACCGGCTGGAGGTGAACGGGCAGGGCGGCTGGACGTTGCTGGAGCAGCAGGCAGCGATGGCCTAGCCCGGATCGATCCAAGCATGTATCCGCCAGCCCCACCACCAGAGGCTGGCGGTCATGGACATGGCGGTGGTAGTGATCATGATCCTGTCACCTTCATTAGCGTCAGTCCCGCCAGCGTAGCGCCGGCGAACCCCGCACCGACCAGGAACGTTGCCTGGAACCCCACACCATCCCACAGCAATCCGGCTACCACGCTGGCCACCAGCAGCGCTACACCGGTCAGCAGGTTGAACAGGCCGAAGGCGGTACCACGCAGGTTGGCCGGGGCGCTGTCGGCGATCATGGCCGCGAAAATGCCTTGGCTGAAGCCCAGGTGCAAGCCCCAGGCCGCTACCCCAAGGGCCAACCCGGCCCAGCCCGGCAGCAGGGCCAATAGCAGGTCGGCAGTGATCAGCAAACCCAGCCCGACCATCAGCACGCCACGGCGCCCCACCCGGTCCGACAGCACCCCGGCGGGGTAGGCCGACAGTGAGTAGGCCAGTGCCATCAATACCAGCACCGCCGGCGCCCACAAAGGTGCCAGGCCCATGTCTTGCGCACGCAGCAGCAGGAATGCCTCGCTGAAGCGGGCGAGGGTGAATAACGTGGCCAGGCCGATCAGGCGCCAATAGGGCGGCCCAAGGCGCCCCAGTTCGTGCAGTGCCAACGGTGAGCGTACCGGCCGCCCCGTGGCCGGCGTTTCAGGTTCGCGAACGAAGGCGATGAGGATGTATACCGCCACGAAAGCAGGGATCACCGCCACCCAGAATACGGTCTGGAAATGGCTCGCGGTCAGCCACATCAACACGATCGCCAACAACGGTCCGAGGAAGGCGCCCACGGTGTCGAGGGCCTGGCGCAGGCCGAACGCCGCGCCACGCAACTCGGCTGGCGTAACATCGGCCACCAGCGCATCGCGCGGCGCCCCACGAATGCCTTTTCCGACCCGGTCGACGAAGCGTGCCGCCGTCAGCCACTCAAGCCCCGAGGCCATGGGAAATACCGGTTTGGTCAGCGCACCCAGGCCGTAGCCGAGTACCGTCAGCAGCTTGCGTTTGCCCAGCCGGTCGCTGAGAGCACCGGAAAATACCTTGGTGATCGATGCAGTCGCCTCGGCGATGCCTTCGATAAAGCCCACAGCTACTACCGAAGCACCAAGCACACTGACCATGTACAAGGGCAACAGGGCGTGGATCATTTCCGAGGAGATGTCCATGAACATCGACACGAAGCCCAGTGCCCAGACACTGCGAGGGATTTTCGTCAGGCCCCTGGCGGGGCTGCTGTCTTCATTGCTGCGCATCTGGGCTCTCGGCAGAGTTGTACGTTCGAAACTGTAGGAGCCCCTACGCAGGATGCAAATCGGATGTCGCAAGTGAAAGCAGGTACATGCTCAGGCAGATAACCCCCACAGCTCTTAGACGGGCTGCGCACCAATCAACAGCTGCGCCGTCTGCAAACAGCACTTTTCTGCCTTGCGGGCGCTGAAAGCCCTATGGTCCAGTGCCCACTCCAACCAGAAGCCATCAATCAAAGCGGTGATAATCAGCGCGCTGCCCTTGGCATCTAGCGCCAGGTCTCGCTCGGCTGCGATGGCTTTGAACACCCCCTCAAGCTCCTTGCGGTAGTCAGCATAGAGTTTGCGATTGAGCTCCCGCAGTTGCTCGGAAGACACCGCCGCGCTCCAGAAGCCGAGCCAAGTGGTGAGGATGAACTCATTGAAAATGCTGCCCCGGAATGAGGAGCGGATGATCGCGGTGAGACGCTCCACAGGCGTACTGCCCTTGGTTTCCAGATAGCGGCGGGTCTCCTCGCGCAACTGGTTGGTGAGCTCCTGATAGGTGGCGAGCATCAGTTCGTCCTTGCTGGAGAAATGATGACCGATCAGCCCGACCGACACCTCGGCCTCGTCGCAGATGCGTTCGATGGTAGTGCCGGCGTGGCCGAAGCGCGTGATGCAGCGCATGGTCGCTTCGACGATGGCCTTGCGCCGTGTCTCTGGATCGACTCTGGTCCTGCGCTTTCGGGGCTTATCGTTCTGGCTGTCCACGCTCATGGCTGAATCCGTTTCTCTCACTGGAATGGCAAGCCCGCCCGATGCAGAGCGCCGGGCGGGGACGCCAATCTAACAAGATTTACCGATGCGTGCAGGTGCCGAAGCTCAACCTCAAGCTGTTGCGCCGTTTTCCAGGTCCTGATCGAGGCGGCCGACCTGACTGAGCTCTTGTTTAATGTTTTGCGAGCGGCACAGCCACCAGTAAGCGAGCGCCGATACCGCAAGGCCGATCGGCATGCTGATGTCGGCGCCGTCCAGTTGCCGCGCCACGTAACCGGTGTACAGCCCAGTCGCGGAGAATGGCAGCATGACCACGAAGCCCACCAGGTAGGCACCAATGCCCCGCCAGTTCCAGCGTCCATAGATGCCTTTGGGCTTGAAAATTTCCCGGATAGAGAACTTGCCGTGACGCACTACGTAGAAGTCCACCAGGTTGATTGCCGTCCAAGGCGTGAACAGGTACAGCAGGATTGCGAGGAAGTCACCGAAGTCCTTTACGAAGTTGTCGGAGGCGGTCATCGCGATATAGATCGCCGCGCCGCCCACTGCCAGCATCGATAGCACACGCTTGAGCAGGGTCGACGTCTGGGGCTTCACCGTGTCGACGATGCTCAAGAGCGTGATCGACGCGCCGTAGAAGTTCTGTGCGGCACTGGTCACCAGGCTCAGCACGGCGAGAATCAGGACAAACTCGCCGAAACCGTGGAACACCATGTCGCCCAGCAGCACCAAGCCCTTGGCGAGATTCTGGCCGGGACTCAAGGCGGCGGCCAACGCGCCGAGGAGCATCATCCACACGCCACCGATCATCGCGCCCAGGTACGTCCACCAGAACGATGAGCGGACACTGACATTCGGCGGCAGGTAGCGCGAGTAGTCCGACACATAGATCGCCCAGCTCAACTGGTACGCGGCGGCAACAAAAAACTGCGCAAGGAAGGGCGTGGCCTTGAAACCGCTGAGGGTCAAGTGCTCCTGCGGCAGTTTCACGTAGACGCACAGGCCGACGGTAAACACCGCCATGACCCCGATCAGCAGGAACGCCAGCCAGCGCTGCACCTTGTGGAAGGTGTTGTAGCCGGCGATGGCCATGGCGATGGCCACTAGCGAGAAGAGGATCGCCGAGGGCTCCTGCGGGGCGTCGAACAGCTCGTGCAGGGTCTGCCCCACCAGCAGTTGGTTGAAGGCGTTGTAGCCAACGTAGGTGACGATGGCCACCACGTACACCAACAGCGCTCCCAAGTAGCCGAACTGCGGCCGCGACTGGATCAGTTGCGGCAGCCCCATCTGTGGCCCCTGGGTGGAGTGCCCGGCCATGAACAGGGTGCCGAAGGCACAACCGAGGAAGATGGCGATGGCGGACCACATCAGGTTGGCCCCCAGGCCGATGCCGATGATGCCTACCGCCAGGGTGGTCAGGTGCGCCTCGCCACAGAACCAGATTGGCCACAGGTGCCAAGCCTTGCCGTGGCGCTCGGCGAGGGGCACGTAGTCGATGGAACGGGTTTCCAGATTCAGCCGTCCGTTGGCGGAGGCAGTCTTGGGAGCTGACATGGGGTTCGTACCTTTATTGATATTGTTGTGAGCACAGCAAGGTCGTCGCTTCCCGCGACTAGGCCCGTTTCTCTTCCAGGGCTTGATGCAGCAGCGCTTCCAGGTCTTCGAGACTGCTTGGGCGCGGGTTGGTCTGCCGCGCCGGATCGCCCATGGCTTTGCGCGCAATGGCTGGAATGTCATCGCTGCGTAAGCCCAGCGAGGCCAGGGAAACCGGGATGGCAAGGCGGTCCAGGCACGCACAGATCGCCCGTTGGAAGCTCTCGAAGTCTTCGCCCGCCAACCCCATGGCGCGACACACCGGCCCCAGGCGCGGCTCGATGGCCGCGCGGTTGAAGCGCAGCACCCTGGGCAGAATCATGGCGTTGGTCAAACCATGATGGCTGTTGTAGGTGGCACCGACCATGTGGCTGAGCGCATGGACCAGGCCAAGCCCTTTGAGGAAGGCCACGCCCGCCAGGCACGAACCGATCAGCATGCGTCCGCGTGCTTCGAGATCGTCGCCCTGTTCCACAGCTTGCTCCAGGGAACCCCAGAGCAGTTCCAGCGCCTGCAGCGCGGCGCCGTCGCAGAGCGGATTGAAGGTTGGCACGAAGTAGGCTTCCAGGGCATGGATGACCGCATCCAGGCCGGTCCAGGCCGTCAGGTGCGCCGGCAGGCTGAGGGTCAGTTCGGGGTCGAGGATCACCGCCTGGGGACGCGCCAGCGGATGCCAGACGCAGCCTATGATAGCGCGCTCGCTGTCGGTGAGCATCGCCGTGCTCTCGGTCTCGGCACCGGTGCCGGCGGTGGTCGGGATGCAGATCACCGGCGGGAAATCGTTGGCGACCAGGCCTTCGGGTACCGGCTTGTCGAAATCGAACGCCCACAACGGCAGACGTGTCTGCCGGGCCACCAGGGCCACGGCCTTGCCGCCGTCCAGGCCACTACCGCCACCGAGGGCGATGATGCCGTCGGCGCGCCACTCGCGAAACGCCGCGGCGCCTTTGAGCACGGCGCGATCACTGGGGTTGGGCTCGACCTCGCCGAACAGCCCGCATGCCAGGCCCGCATCGTTCAGCAAGTCCTGCAGCTCGGCCACGAAGGGCAGGCGCATCGAGCCCTGGTCGGTCACGATCAACGGCCGGGAAATGCCATGCCGTTTGCACAGCTCGACCAGCGCGGTCCGCGCGCCAGGGCCGTACTCGATGGGAAGTGGCAGGCTCCAGCTCTGCCGCGACAGGGGGGAAAGATTGTCAATCACGGTATTGCACCTTCAGCAGCGGATGATGGTCGACTTGAGTTCGCTGTACTTGTCCAGGGCGTGCACGGAGTTGTCCCGGCCATTGCCGGACTCCTTGAAGCCACCGAACGGGAAGTTCATGTCGAGCAGCTCGTCGTAGCAGTTCACCCACACGGTGCCGGCACGCAGGCGTCGCGAGGCACGGCGGATGGCGCCGAGGTCGGCCGACCAGAAGGCCGCCGCCAGGCCGTATTCGCTGGCATTGGCGACAGCGATGGCGTCGTCCAGCCCATCGAATTCGATGACGCTCAGCACCGGCCCGAAGACCTCTTTGCGGGCGATGCGCGAGGTGGCGTCAGTGGCGAAGATGGTCGGTTGCAGATAGTGGCCGCCGGGGACCGCCGCGCAGTCCTCGCCCCCCAGCAGCAGGCGCGCTTCACGCTTGCCCAGCTCGATGTATTGGCGTACACGCTGGTACTGGGCTTCATCGATCAGGCTGCCGGTGACGCTGGTCGGGTCCAACGGGTCGCCGGGCAGGTAGGCGCGCGCGGCCTCCAGCAGTTCGGCGATGAAGGCCCCGGCGATAGGGCGTTGCACCAACAGGCGCGAACCTGCGCTGCACACCTGGCCCATGTTGCTGAACACCGCAGCCGCGGCAGCCTCAGCCGCACGGCGCAGGTCCGGGCAGTCGGCCATGACGATGTTCGCCGATTTGCCGCCCAGCTCCAGCCAGACGCGCTTGAGATTGCTGTCCGCCGCATTGCGGCTGATCTGCCGGCCAACAGCGCCGGAGCCGGTGAAGGCCAGGCAGTCGATCTGCGGGTGCAGGCTGAGCAGGCGACCGGTCTCGCCATCGCCCGGCACCACGTTGAAAACGCCCTCGGGAATACCCGCCTCGCGGGCAAGGCCGGCAATGCGCAAGGCGCTCAGCGGGCTCTTCTCCGAAGGCTTGAGGATTAGGCTGTTGCCGGCGGCCAGGGCTGGGGCGAACTTCCAGGTCGCCATCAGCAGCGGGTAGTTCCAGGGCACTATTGCCGCCACCACGCCGACCGGCTCGCGGGTCACGGTGCCGAGGAACTGCGGATCGCAGGCGGGCACCTCGCCGGTGACCTTGTCGACCAGCTCGGCGAACCATTCCAGGCAGTAGATGGAACTGGGAATATCCACCGCCGTGGTATCGGCGATGGGTTTGCCAGTGTCCAGGGTTTCCAGCAGCGCCAGCTCCTCGGCGTGCTCCCTCATCAACGCAGCCCAGCGCAGCAGAACGGCCTTGCGCTGGCGTGGTACCAGGTCGGCCCAGCCACCGCGCTCGAATGCCCCGCGGGCGGCAGCCACGGCGCGTTCTACGTCAGTCCCACGGCACAACGCAACCTGCGCCAGCTCGCGGCCATCAATCGGGCTGCACACAGCAAACGTCTCGCCTTCGCTGGCCCCCACATAGGCACCGGCGATGAACGCACGCGCCTCCACCACCAGGTCGGTGCTTCGTCCACGCCAATAGACGGCATCTCTGAGTTGCGGCATGCGCATCTCCTCATGTTGTTTTTGTTTAGGCTCGGAGATCCTATGGCATACTGAAAATCTATTCAATAGTGAGGCGGTTGCTATTGAAGACTTTTTCAGTAATGACCGAAAATGGTAGCGCTATTTTTTCCGCCAAGGTCACCAGAGGGCTCGGTGACAAATAGCGAGCTCGGCGTTGCCGAGTCCGCCGCGAGCCTAAAGCGGCGCTCTATTCCGCGGTTCAGCAAAGTTCCGTTACAAACATGTAAAGTTCGTAAATAAGATTTACTCGCATTTGCGATTCCCTATATTTACCACCCCTGTTGGCCGCCAAACTGTGTTTGCGGGGCCGGTGGGCGAGGGCTCCCGGTTTCCGACAGGGATGTGCCTTTTTGCTCATGAATCGCAGGAGATGTACCCATGCAGTGCAGAACTTCACCCAACAGCCTGGCCCTGGCGTTCGTCGCGCTGGCGTCGCCGGCCATGATGGCCACCGCGGCAGAAGCCGAGGAGCAGCGTGCGGGTGAGGTGCTGGAAGTGCCGGTTGCCGACAATGCGTTGGTGATCCAGGACACCCTGATCACTGCCGAGCGCGAAGCGCGACAGGCCCTGGGTACGTCGATCATCACCGCCGAAGACATCAAGCGCCACCCGCCGGCCAATGACCTGTCCGACATTATTCGCCGCGAGCCCGGCGTCAACCTGACCGGCAACAGCGCCAGTGGCGCACGCGGCAACAACCGCCAGATCGACCTGCGCGGCATGGGCCCGGAAAACACCCTGATCCTCATCGACGGCAAGCCGTCCAGCGCGCGCAACGCCGTGCGCTATGGCTGGAACGGTGACCGAGATACCCGGGGTGAAACCAATTGGGTGCCGGCCGAAGCGGTCGAGCGCATCGAGATCCTGCGGGGCCCGGCCGCCGCACGATACGGCTCCGGCGCTATGGGCGGGGTGGTCAACATCATCACCAAGCGCCCTTCTGACGAGCTGAAAGGCAGCGTCAGCCTATACACCCAACTGCCCGAAGACAGCGCCGAAGGCGCCAGCCGCCGGGCCAACTTCAACCTCGGCGGTGGGCTTACCGATAACCTCGGCTTCCGCCTGTATGGCGGCCTGGCCAAGACGGATGCCGACGACCTGGACATCAACGCCGGGCATGCCACCAGTGCACTGGTGGCGGGGCGTGAAGGGGTGCGCAACAAGGACATCAACGGGCTGCTGAGCTGGAAACTGAACGACGAGCATCGCCTCGAAGCCAGCGCCGGTTACAGCCGCCAGGGCAACATTTTTGCCGGCGACACCATGAACAGCAATGGCGGCGGCGACGTCGATTTCGTCTCCAGTCTGTACGGCCACGAAACCAACGTCATGCAGCGCAGCACCTACGACCTGACCCACCTCGGTGATTTCACCTGGGGCACCAGCAAGACCACGCTGGCCTACGAGTACGTGCGCAACTGGCGGCTCAACGAGGGCCTGGCAGGCCGCACCGAAGGTGCGCCAAGCGACGAGGGTGGAGCCATGTCACGCTTGCGCAACACGCGCCTGAGCAGTGAAGTTAACCTGCCGTTCGCCATGGGCAGCACCGAGCACGTGCTCACTTTGGGCGGCGAGTACCTGTATGAAGCCCTCAACGACCAGGGTTCGTTGCGCCCGCAAAGTTCCGACCCCACCAGCAATGGCGGGCTTGTCGGCTTCGATCGCAGCAGCTCGAAGATGACCGCACGCAGCTATGCGCTGTTCGTCGAAGACAACATCATTGTTGGCGACACCACCATTACCCCTGGCTTGCGCTTCGACCACCACGAAAGCTTCGGCGACAACTTCAGCCCCAGCCTCAACCTGTCCCACAAGCTGACCGAAGCGCTGTCGGTAAAAGGCGGCATTGCCCGTGCCTATAAGGTCCCGAACCTCTACCAATCCAACCCCAACTACTTGCTGTACAGCCGCGGTAACGGCTGCAGTGTGCAGCAGACCAACAATGGTGGCTGCTACCTGCAGGGCAACGCCGACCTCAAGCCCGAGATCAGCGTCAACAAGGAGATCGGCCTGCAGTACGACCGTGGTACCTGGCGCACCAGTGCCACCTACTTCCGCAACGACTACAAGAACAAAATCATCGGTGATACCGATGTGCTTTACACCATCGGTACCGGCAGTCGCGTGACCCAGTGGGATAACGCCGGCAAGGCGCGGGTCGAAGGTATCGAAGGCAACCTCTTCATCGAGCTGACCCCGACCCTGGACTGGAACACCAACCTGACCTGGATGCTCGACAACGACAACCGCGAGACGGGCGAGCCGCTGTCGGTGATCCCGGAATACACCGTCAACACCACCCTCGACTGGCGTGCCACCGAGCAGCTGTCGTTCCAGGTGGCAGGTACCTATTTCGGCAAGCAGAAATCGCCGACCTACAACTACCGCACCCAGCAAGACTACGACAAGACCGCACAGCAGGACGTCGAGGCCTATGGCCTGGTGGACGTGAGTGCCGGGTACAAGTTCAACGCCAACTACGACGTGCGCGTGGGGGTGAACAACGTGTTCGACAAGCAGATCCTGCGGGGTGGCAATGCCAGCAGCTCGGGGGCAAACACTTACAACCAGCCGGGCAGGGCGGTGTTCGCTGCGCTGAACATCAATTTCTGAGACCCGGGCCGCTTTGCGGCCCATTCGCGGCGGACACGTTTTTCCAGGAAGCCAAATGTTTAAATTTCCCGCCTGGCTACAAATCCTCTCCCGCAGCGGCGCCGCGCTGCTCGGCGGCTATGCCCTCAGCTACGCCGCCAGTGCGTGCCTGGCTCGTACCCTGCCGCTGTCCGCCACCGACGCGGTCATCGTCGCAACACTGCCGGCCTTCATCTTCTACACCGCCGCCATCCTCTGGGCGTTTGCCTGCCGTGATGCCCTGCGTGCCTGGGCGCCGCTGGCGCTGGCAGTGCCCCTCAACCTGATCGGCTTCTGGCCGCAAGTGCTGGGGTGGCTGGCATGAAGAACACCTTCACCCAATCGATGGCCTGGCTGCACACCTGGGCCGGGCTGATCTTCGGCTGGCTGCTGTTCGCCATCTTCGTCACCGGCACCCTGGCGGTGTTCGACAAGGAGCTCAACCACTGGATGCAGCCGGAAATCCCGGCCACCCAGGTGTCCCAGGCCGACGCCGCCCGGCGCGCCATCACCTACCTGCAGGCCCATGAGCCGCAGGCGGGCAACTGGGGTATCAGCCTGCCGAGCGAGCGATCGCCTGGGTTGCGCGTATCCACCGGTGAGCGGCGCCACGGCGGTGGCGCGCAGCTTGACCCGAGCACTGGCGAGGCCATCGAGGTGCGCGACAGCGTGGGCGGCAACTTCTTCTTCCGCTTCCACTTTACCCTCGACCTGCCACGCAACTGGGGCATCTTCGTGGTCGGTGCGCTGGCGCTGGTGATGCTTGCTGCGTTGGTCACCGGTATTGTCATTCACAAGAAGATCTTCAAGGAGTTCTTCACTTTCCGGCCAAACAAGGGCCAGCGTTCGTGGCTGGACTTTCACAATGCCAGCGCTGTGCTGTTGCTGCCGTTCCACTTGATGATCACCTACACCGGCCTGGTGATTTTCATGCTCATCTATATCCCTGCCGGGGTAGATGCATTGTTCGCCGGCGACACGCGCGCCTACTTCCAGGCCCAGGGCAATGCACGCCTGGAACAGCCCCGTGGCGCGACAAGGCAGCCAGCGCCGCTGGTCGATGTGGTGCCGTTGCTGGCCCAGGCCGAAGCGCGCTTGGGGCCGATTGCTGGCTTGAATATTCGTAACCCCAACACTGCGGCAGCGCGTATCGAAATCCGCCCCGAGTTGGGCAACCGCATTGCCCTGGCCAAGGGGCAGGCGATGGTCTTCGATGGCGTCAGCGGGCAGTTGCTCAGCGACGTGCCGCAGTGGCGCGCGGTGCCTTTGACCCAGCGAGTCATGGTCGGCCTGCACTTCGCCCAGTTCGGCGGTTACCCGATGCGTTGGTTGTACTTCGTTTGCGGGCTGGTCAGCTGCCTGATGATCGCCAGTGGTCTGGTGCTGTTCTGCGTGAAGCGCGGGCGCAAGTACACCAGCACCACGGCCGATGCTTCGGCGCGACGCTGGTACCGGGTGGCCGAGGTGTGCAACGTCGGCTTCATCAGCGGCCTGTTGCTGGCGTGCGTAGGGCTGCTGTGGGCCAGCCGGTTGCTGCCGGTTGACCTGATACAGCGGGAAAGCTGGGAGGTGCGTGCGTTCTTTGGCATTTGGCTACTGGCGCTGTTGCATGCCGGCGTCAGGCCGGCACGCCGGGCCTGGGCCGAGCAACTACTGCTGGCGGCAACGCTGTGCATTGGCCTGGGTGCGTTTGGCGGCTTTGAAGACTCGATGCGCCAGGGGGTTGCGACATGTGCGCTGGTGCTGGGGGCAATGCTTGGGCTGGCGGCCTGGCGGGTGCGGCAGGCGCAACCGGTGCCACAGAAGGCCAGGGCGGGGCGGCGCATGGAGGCCGAGGCATGACGATGTGGGTCATAGGCGGCGTGCTGTTCGCCTACGCCGGCATGCTCGGGCTGTGCCAAGGGCTGGAGCGGCACTACAAGCAGGTGTGGAATCGCACCTGCCCACGCGTGTTGCGTATCGGCCTGCGCAGTGCAGGTTGGTTGGCGTTGCTGGCTAGCCTGACGCTGTGCGCCCAGGCCTGGGGCTGGGCCATGGGGCCGGTGGCCTGGTTCGGCGTGCTGTCGCTGGCGGGCTTGTTGCTGGTGATGCTACTGCCGTACTGGCCGCGGCTGGCAGTGGGGCTGGTGGGGGCGCTGCCGGTATGGGGATTGGTGCAAGGGGTTTCTTCGCTGTGAACTGAACGCTCCTGCAAGGGGTACGCGTTTGTTCAGTCGACGACATTGTTGCAGCCAAAAGCCTCGCAGCATGCTAAACCATTGGCCCCAGCCTGCTGCGAGAGAGCCCCGGTGAAAGCCATTCGCCTTACCTTTATCTGCCATGCCCTGACCCAGGCTCAGAAAACCGGAAGCCTGCACTGTGCAGATGATGGCATCTTGCCGTTGACCCAGAAAGCCGACGTTCTTCTGCCCGGCATGCGCGTGCTGACTGCGCCAGAACGGCGAGCCTGCGAGACGGCGGCGTGGTTGTCGGGGCAGGTGCAAATCGAGCCGGCATTGGCCGATTGCGACCTGGGGCGCTGGCAAGGGTTGTCGTTGAAACAGTTGCAAGCCGAGCAACCGCAGGCGTTGGCCGAATGGCTGCAAGACCCGGCCAGTGCGGTGCATGGTGGGGAGTCGTTCGCGGCGCTGTGCCAGCGCCTGGCCGCCTGGCTGGCGGCCTTCGACAGGCCGGGTGAATGGTTGGCGGTGACCCACCCGATGGTCATGCGCGCGGTACTGGTGCAGTTGCTAGGGTGCCCGTTGACTGCTGGTCAGCGTATCGATGTGCTGCCACTGTCACGCCTTGTGTTGAGTTTCACGGGGCAGTGGCGGCTGCGCCTGGGCTAAGGTTCAGAACGCCAGCTTGTAACCGATCAGTAACAGCATGGCGGCCAGGCACGGGCGCAGCACGCGGTCGGAGATGCGTCCGGTGAGGTGGCTGCCCAGGTAGATACCCGGCAGCGAGCCCAACAGCAGGTAGCCCAGCAACGACCAGTCCATGTTGCCCATGCCCGCGTGGCCCAGGCCTGCTACCAGGGTCAACGGTACGGCGTGGGCAATTTCGGTGCCGACCAGCCGGCGGGTGACCAGGAACGGGTAAAGCAGGAACAGCGCCACGGTGCCCAATGCGCCAGCACCGATGGACGTGAGGGTAACCATCACGCCCAGCACCACACCGGTCAGCACAGTGAGGATATTGAGGCTGCGGTCACTGAGGTGGTAGTGGTCACCGGCATGGCGGCTGGCGAAGGCCTGCAGGCGCGATTTGAACAGGATGGCCAGCGCAGTGAGGATCAGCACCACCGCCAGGCCTTGCTTGATGATCGCATTTAGCGCCGAGGTGTCGGTGTGCAGGGTGCTGAGGAACCACAAGGTCAGCGCCGCAGCGGGCACGCTGCCCAGGCTGAGCAGGCCGGTGATCTTCCAGTCGATGTTCTTTTGGCGCGCATGCACCCAGACGCCACTGGCCTTGGTGATGGCCGCATAGAGTAGGTCGGTGCCGACTGCTGTCGCCGGGTTGATGCCAAACCACAACAGGATCGGGGTCATCAGCGAGCCGCCACCGACGCCGGTCATACCGACGATGAAACCCACGACCAGGCCAGCAATGGTGAAACCGAAAGAACCTACATCCATACGCTACTCGACTGCCCAACTTTGCCCGTTATCGGATGCAAGCCAGCATATAGATTTTTTTATAGCCAAATAGACTTGTTCGTTATTAGGTTATAACTGGGTGCACCCAATCACCGATCGGTCATCACCACCATGACATGCGCATCACCCCCGTCATCGCTTTCCGACAGGTAGATGTGCCCTACCTGGCTGTCAAAATAAGCGGTCTCCTGCGGCCCGATGCTCACCGCTTCTCCGGTTTCGAACTCGATGCGCACACGCCCGCTCAGTACCAGGGCGAACTCTTGCCCTGGGTGGCGGATAAAATCGTCGAACTGGCCGCGTTCGCGGGCAATGATGCGGGCATAGGCCGGTGTCATGCGCCGTTCGGGGAAGTCACCGGCAATCGGGTGATAGTCATAGGTACCGGTCGAATAGCCCGCCGCCGCCGGCAATGAATCGACCACTACGGTCACCGGCACCGGGGCGCTGACCGTGCCGCTGGCGCGAAACAACTGGGCGATGTCGACATTCAACGCCCGCGCTGCGGCGGCGAGCTTTTCATAGCTGACCGACACCTGCGCCAGTTCCATCTTCGACAAGGTGGATACCGGCACGCCACTGGCTTCGGACAATTGCTTGAGGGTCATCTGGCGCGCCTTGCGCACCTGGCGCAGGCGCTGGCCGACTACGGCGCGGTCGAGCAGGGGTAGGGCAGCGGGCATTCAGGGTTCTCGGTATACGGCGTTGGTCGGGCATCTTACCTTGGACCCTTGCGCATTTCTAAATTCTCATATATTAGAATTCTCATAAATGATAATTTGCCTGACAGGAGCGTGCATGACCCCGACCTACGACACCCTGATCATCGGTGCCGGCATTGCCGGCGCCTCGCTGGGCTATCGCTTGGCCGGCCAGCAGCATGTGCTGTTGCTCGAACGCGAGTCGCAGCCTGGCTACCATTCCACCGGGCGTTCGGCGGCCATGTTCATGGAAGCCTACGGCACGCCACAGATACAGGCGTTGACCCGCGCCAGCCGGGCCTTTTACGAAGCGCCGCCGCAGGGCTTCTGCGAGCACCCGCTGCTGGAACCGCGTGGCTGCCTATATGTGGCCAGCCTGGAGCAGCACGCGCTGCTGGAGCAGACCCACGCGCAGAACCTGGCCAATGGCACCGAAGTCAGCCTGCTGGACCGTGACGCCGCCCTGGCCCTGGTGCCCAGCCTGCGTGGCGAAACCCTGGCCGGCGCAGTACTTGAGCCGGGCGCGATGGACCTGGATGTGCACGCCCTGCACCAGGGCTTCTTGCGCGGTTATCGCGCGGCCGGCGGTGAGCTGCGCTGCAACGCCGAGCTGATCCAGGCCTGGTACCTGGACGGCCTGTGGCAGGTGGAACTGGCTGATGGCAGCCGCGTGCAGGCACGCCAACTGGTCAATGCCGCAGGTGCCTGGGCCGACCGCGTGGCCGAGCAGTGCGGTGTGGCGCGCATCGGCCTGCAACCGTGCCGACGTAGCGCCTTTACCTTCCCAGGCCCTGCGGACCAGGACTTCGCCCGCTGGCCAGCGGTGATCGGCGTCGACGAAAGCTTCTACTTCAAGCCTGATGCCGGCCAGTTGCTTGGGTCGCCTGCCAATGCCGACCCGGTCGAACCGCAGGACGCCGCGCCCGAGGAGCTCGACGTGGCCTTGGGTATCTACAACATCGAAGCCATGACCACCTTGGCGATCCGCCGCCCCAGCCACACCTGGGCCGGGTTGCGCTCGTTCGTTGCCGATGGCGACCTGGTGATCGGTTTCGATGCACACGCTCCCGCGTTTTTCTGGCTGGCGGCGCAAGGTGGCTATGGCATCCAGTCGGCAGCGGGCGCTTCGCGCCTGGCCGCCGACCTGCTGCTTGGCCAGCCCTTGTGTCCTAGCCTTGTCAGCCAGGGCGTGGCGCCCGAGCGCCTGTCCCCGGCCCGTTTCCAACACCCTTGAAGGAGTACCCCATGAGCAATGACATCCAGCGTTTCCCCAGCAGCCTGCCGTTCCCTTTCTCCCGCGCGGTAAAGGCCGGTGGCTTTCTGTTCCTCTCTGGCCAGGTGCCGATGAGCGCCAGCGGTGAAGTGGTACGCGGTGATATCCAGGCCCAGACCCGCGCAGCCTGCGAGCGCATTGCCGAAAGCCTGGCCGCTTGCGGGGCGCGTTTCGACCAGGTGGTCAAGGCCACGGTCTGGCTGTCGGACATGAGCCATTTCGCCGGTTTCAACGAGGTGTACAAGGAATTCTTCGGCGCGGCGCTGCCGGTGCGTTCTACCGTAGCCTCGGCGTTGGCGCTTGGGGTGGATGTAGAGATTGAAGTGCAGGCGTTCGTCGGCGACCTGTGACCGAACAAAGCGCTTTTGTAGGCGCAGCGCAAGGCTGCGCCAACAAGAGATAGGCGGCGCCAATGACACAACAACAATAAATCCAGAGGTTCACATGCAAGAGCAGCTGAAGATTGCCGGCGCATTTGTCGGCGTGATCGTGGGGGCGGGGTTCGCTTCGGGGCGGGAACTGTTGTTGTTCTTTGTCGATTTCGGCGTGTGGGGGCTGGTTGGCGCGTTGGTCAGCGCCGCCTTGTTCACCTTCCTTGGCATGGCCTTGGCCGGCTTGGGCAACCGCCAGCAGGCCACTTCGCACAAGGACGTAATCCAGGCCATCTGTGGCCGTCACCTGGGCCTGTTCGTCGACTGGCTGATCACCTTTTTCATGTTCGCGGTCACCGTGGTCATGCTGGCCGGCGGTGGTGCGTTGCTGGAGCAGCAGTTCGGTATTCCGGCGCTGACCGGCAGTGTACTGGTGACGCTGGTGGTGGTGGCCATCGTGTGCCTGGACGTGCGCAAGGTGATCCTGGCGATTGGCGCCATTACCCCGCTGCTGATTCTGGTGGCCTCGGCAATTGCCTTGTACGCCGTGTTCACCCGTGAACAGAGCTTCGCGGCGCTCGACCAGCTGGCCAGCCAGCAACAGGCCGGCACCCGCCACTGGCTGCTGGGTGCGTTCCTGTATGTGTCGTACAACATCGTGGCCGGTGCGCCGATCCTGGCCATTCTGGGCGGTTCGGCCAAGGGCGAGAAAACTGCAATATGGGGTGGCCTGCTGGGTGGTGCGGCACTGGGTGGCCTGATGCTGGTGATGAGTGCCGGGCTGTTGTCGCGGCTGGACAGTGTGGCCGACCTGCCCATGCCGATGCTGTCGATTGCCAACGAAGTGTCACCGCTGCTGGGGCTGGTGATGTGCCTGATCATCTTCGGCATGATCGTCAACACTGCAGTGGGCACGCTGTTTTCGTTCCTCTCGCGGCTGTTGCCGGCAGGCACGGCGAAGTTCCGTTGGGGCTCGGTAGTGACCGGGGTGGTGGCGTTCGGCTGCAGCCTGGTGGGGTTCATCAGCCTGGTGGGCCAGGTGTACCCGCTTTTCGGTTATTTGGGCTTTGTACTGATGGCAGCGGTGTTGCTGGCGTGGGTGCGGCGGGGTAGGGCCGTTAAAGCGGCGCTCACTGCTGACGCATGATTTGCTGCTGACGCGATCCCCTGTAGGAGCAGCCTTGTGTCGCGAAAGGGGCGCGTTGCGGCCCCGGACTTTCAGCTAAGCCGCAGAAATTGCCGGGGCCGCTCTGCGGCCCTTTCGCGACACAAGGCCGCTCCTACAGGGTGTGTTCCGATTTAGATCCTGAAGCTGCCTACCAGCTGTTTCAAGCGCCCGGCCTGCTGGGCCAGCTGATCGCAATGGCGCAGGGTGTCGTTGAGGTTCTCCACCCCTTGCTGGTTCAGGGCGTTGATCTGGGTAATGTCCAGGTTAAGGCTCTCGACCACGGCGGTCTGCTCTTCAGTAGCCGTGGCCACCGACTGGTTCATGCCATCGATTTCGCCAATACGCTGGGTCACGCTGGCCAGGCGTTCGCCGGCCTGGTTGGCCACCTGCACGGTCTGCTCGCTGGAAACCTGGCTGGTGTTCATGGTGTGCACCGCTTCGCGCGAGCCCACCTGCAGGCTGGTGATCATGCGGTGGATTTCTTCTGCCGATTCCTGGGTCCGGTGCGCCAGGTTACGCACTTCGTCGGCCACCACGGCAAAACCACGGCCGGCTTCACCGGCACGGGCCGCTTCGATGGCGGCGTTCAGCGCCAGCAGGTTGGTCTGCTGCGAGATGCCCTTGATCACGTCGAGTATCTTGCCGATTTCGTCGGTGCTGGCGTTGAGCGTTTCGATCTGCGCGCACGACTCGCTGATGCGCTGTGACAGGGCCGTCATGGCGCTGATGGCTTCTTCAACCACTTCACGGCCACCGTGCGCCTGTTCGCTGGCACCGCTGGCATGTTGCGAAGCATCGGCGGCATTGCGGGCGATTTCCTGGGTGGCTGCGCCCAGTTCGTTGATGGCCGCAGCCACACTGTTGGTGCGCATGCTCTGTTCTTCAGAGCCGCTGATAGACGCATTGGACGCACTGACCACTTTCTCCGACAGGTCATGCACCAGGCGGGTGGCCGAGGACACTTCGCTGATCGAGGCATGGATACGCTCGACAAAGCGGTTGAACGAGGTGGCCAGTTCGCCGAACTCATCCTTGTTCTGCACGGCCAGGCGGCGGGTAAGGTCACCTTCGCCTTCGGCGATGTCACGCATGGCGCGGCCCATGGTGGTCAGCGGGCTCATCAGCACAGGGATCAGCAGGCCGAGCAGGCCGGCAATGGCGGCCACGGCAATCAGCATGGCAATGATCGCCGAGGTGCGGAACTGGCTGAGCGCGGCGTAGGCTTTGTCCTTGTCGATGGACAGGCCGATGTACCACTGCGCCGACGGCAGGCCGTTCACCGGGGCGAACGAAATGATGCGGTCCTGGCCGTTGAGGGTGACATCCTGCATGCCGGCGGCAACCCGCAGGTTGCTGCCTGGGTAGATGTCCTTGAGGTTCTTCATCACCTGGTCTTTGTTGGGGCTGACGATCACCTGGCCGTTGGCGTCGGCCAGGAAGGCGTGACCGATGCCACCGAAGTCGACCGAGTTGATGATTTCTACCAGGGTATCGAGGGTCACGTCACCGCCGACCACGCCGATCAGTTCGCCATTGCTCTTGCTCTTCACCGGGGTGGCGATGGTTACCATCAGGCCACCGACCGCACCCTGGTATGGGGCGGTCAGCACGGTTTGCCCGGCGCTGGCGGCGGCGCCATACCAGGGGCGCTGGCGCGGGTCGTAACCGGCGGGCATCTGGGTATCCGGGCGCTGGGTGAATGCGCCGTTGGCCTGGCCCAGGTAGGTGAACAGGAAATTACGCGTGTAGGACGGCTGCTCGATCAGCCCGGCCAGGGTGTCGCCGGCGCCTTGCTGGCCGATGTCCTGGGCCAGGTTTTCCAGCACCAGGATGCGCCCGCTCATCCAGTTCTGCACGCTGCTGGCAGTCAGTGCACCGGACTGCTGTACCGAGGCTTCGATGTTCTGGCGGATGGTGTTGCGTTGCAGGTAGTCGTTGTAAAGCGTGAACAGGGCAAATGCCAGGACCACGACGCCGCAGGCGCTGAGCAGGATCTTGTGGCGAAATTTCAGGTTCATGTTTCGAGACCTTGAGCCAATGAGGGGAGGGCGCAGCGCGCTCATGACGCACTGCGGGGCCTATCGACCGAGATATCGGCTCAAGGGGTAAAAGATTGAAGCGCTTACAGAAATTTCTTACGGTCGTTTCGACAGACGGCAGTCACTGCTCAGCCAACTGCTCGATCAGCAGCCGTGCGGCCTGCTGCAGCGGCTGTTGTTTGCGCCACAGGATATGCACCGGCAACTGCAATTCGTTGCGGGTATTGCGAAAATCCAGGCGTACCAGGCGCCCGCTGGCCAGCAGCGGCGCGACCCGCGACAGCGGCAAGTCGCCCCAGCCCAGGCCGGTTTCCACCATCTGCAAAGCCAGGTCGAAGCTGTCGGTGAACCAGTGGGTGGCGCCGATCAGCGGGCGAGGGTCAGCCAGTGGCAGGTCGCGGCTGCGCACCAGAATCTGACGCACTTGGGTCAGGTCCTCAAGGTAGTGGATACGCCCCTCACGCAAGGCCGGGTGGGCCGGTGACAGCGTAGCCACCAGCGTCTCCATGCCGATGTGCTGGAAGCCGCGCCGGGCATCGACCTGCAGGCCGGCAAAGGCCACGCAGAGGTCGGCGCGGCCGCTGTCCAGCAACTGCAGGGCTTCCTCCTGCGGGGCGCTCAGCAGGGCGATGTCCAGCAGAGGGTGGCGCTCGCCGAGGTTGGCGATGGCCGCCAGCAACGGGCGGTGATCGATGTCGGGTGCCACCGCCAGCGTCAGGCTACTCTCCAGCCCCTGGGAAAGCTCCAGGGCATGCACCTGAAGCAGCCCCAATTGCTCGGCAATCAGCCTGGCGTGTGGCTCCAGGGCCAAAGCTTGTGCAGTTGGACGAACTTCACGCGGGCCGCGTTCGAATAGGTTGTAGCCAAGTTCCGCCTCAAGGTTGCCGATGGCCATGCTCACGGCCGACGGCACGCGTTTGAGCGCGCGCGCAGCGGCGGAAAAGGAACCGCGGTCGAGCACGGCAAGAAACAGCTGGATGTTGTCGCTGGAAAAATTCATGGCAGCCTCCTGTCAGTAGATCTGACAGCTGCTTACTTTTGCTGTCAAGTTCATTGAAGCATGATCGCCCCCATCGCTTTTCTCATTGGAGGTAATCCCGCGTGCAGGGACTGAAACGCAAACTGGTCTACGTGACGTTCTATGAACTCATCGGGCTGTGCATGTCGACCCTAGGGCTGGCTTACCTGTCGGACACGCAGGCGTCGCACACCGGGCCGCTGGCGGTGATGATCACCACCATCGCCATGCTCTGGAACCTGGTCTACAACAGCCTGTTCGAGTATTGGGAGAGCCGCCAGGCCAAGCGTGGTCGCAGCGTGGCGCGGCGGGTGGCGCATGCCATCGGCTTCCAGTTGACCCTGGTGGTGTACCTGATCCCGCTGATTGCCTGGTGGCTGGACATGACGTTGCTGGAAGCGCTGCTGGTGGACATGGCGTTCATCATTCTGGTGCCGTGCTACACCTTTGCCTATAACTGGGCGTTTGATCGGGTGTTTGGGTTGCCCAACTCGGCCATGGCTACAGCTTGATCTAGCGGGTACTGGCCTCTACGCGGCACAAGGCTGCTACGGCGGCAGGCGAATGATCAATGGCGCCTGCTGTTGTTTCACCTGCTGCACCGGTTGTTCCACCGGTCGCGGCGCACTGGCCAGCAAGCTGTCCTCAACCTGCCCCGACAGGTAGTACACCCCCGCCATGGCCCCGCTCTGGCGGTTCTCCATCAACTCCTGCCACTCCTGGTTCAACGCCACGTTGAGGATCACCCGCAGCTGCTCGACCATCTGTGGTTGTTCACGGTCATGGGTCATCATCCCGTAACCGGCCGCTGCAATCGAAATCATCGCCCCTGCCACCTTGCCCACTGCCGATGCCACGGCACTGGCAATACCGCGTGGGGCCAGGGTGGCGCCGAGTTTTTCGCTTGCCTGGGTGGCCACCGAGTTCAGCCCGACATCGGTCTTGCCGGGGCCTTTGCTGGCTTGCTGATGCAAGTGCTGGCGCATGGCTTGCCATGCCGGTTGCTGGTCCAGCGACTTGGCCCGCAGCAGCTGATATAGGCTGGCATTGCGCGCATCCGGTGGCCCCAGGGCGATGACGGGAATACGGTTCAGGCGCTGGCTGAACTGCTCGGGCGGCGCGTTGTAGCGGCTGATGATGGCCGGCAGTTGCTGGCCGAGCAGTTGCAGGTACAGCTCGCAGGCCCGGTCGCGAATGCCCTCGGGGTTGATCTGCTCGGCCACCGGCTCGATCACCCGTGCGTGATACTGCTCCTGCAGGTACAGCGCCAGGCGCTTTTCTGCCGGTTCCCGGCCCTCACCACTGTCGAGCTTGTACCAGGCCACCTTGAGGGTGAGCCACTGCTGGGTCCAGTAGCCAGTGAACCAGGGGATGAAGTCGCTTTCGGTACGTTGCTGTACCTGTTCTTTCCACACCCGCATGGAGCGCCGGGCATAGTCATTAGCCGAGCCGGCGGCGCCCACCGAGGCATCGATCAACTCCTGGTCGATGCGTTGCCAGGCAGCGGGGGTGAGTACTGCAGGTGGCGGCGGGGCAGGTGGGCGCTTGCTGGCACAACCGCCGAGGGCCAGCAGAAGGCACAGCAACAAAAGCATTCGAGAGCTCACGCGACCGCCTCCCTGGTAGAGGCTGGGGTGGTTCTCGCAGTATAGGGGGGGGTGCGAGCTGCTGCCGTGCAGCCCATCGCCAATCGCCTGCCCAACGCGCTCCCAAAGGAACCCGCGTAATCACTTCAGGACGAGCTTTTCTTCCAGGCGGTCGAGGTGTTTGTGCATCAGCCCCAAGGCCGCCTCGGCATCACCTTGCTCGACGGCATCGATGATTGCTGCATGTTCTTGCCACGCGCAGTGGTCACAGCACGGCGACTCGTAGCGGGCGATGATCAGCGAGGTCATCGGCACCAGCCCATTGAGAAAGCGTGCCAGTGGTGCGTTGGCCGCCACTTGCGCCAGTTTCAGGTGGAACTCGCCGCCCAGGCGGATCGCCGAACAGCGTTCGCCACTTTCATGGTGCTGGCGCTCGCGCTCCACCAGTTGCCGCAGCTGGCGAACCTGCGCCGGCCGGGCGCGTTGCGCGGCCAGGGTAATCAGCGTGGTCTCGGCCAGGCGCCGGGCGCTGAGTACCTGGCGTGCCTGGTCTGGGTCGGGCGCGGCCAGGTGTGCGGTGTGGCTGGGGCGCTGCACCACCACTTGCTGGTCGGACAGGCGCCCGAGCACGCGGCGGATCACCGTGCGGCTGACACCAAAGGCATGGCCCAGGGCCTCCTCGGGCAGCAGGCTGCCGGGTGGCAGGCGCTGTTCCAGAATGGCATCGAACAGGCGCGGGTAGATCTGCTCGGCCGACAGGCGGGTTTCACCGGCCGCGAGCAGGGCAGGCAAGTGGTGGGCGGCGTTCATGGTCGCTCTCCTGAAGTCATGGATGCGGATGTTCGTCCGGGATATTCAGCGCAATACCCATGCGCAGCCCTTCGGCCACGATATGCTGACGCATCTGGGCACTGGCCTTTGCACTGCTGCGCTCGCGAATGGCGCGTACCACCGCTTCGTTCTCCTTCAGCCGCGCGGCCAGGTGCTCTGGCGAGTTGCGCAGCATGTCGGCGCTCTGCTTCAGGGCATTGCCGGTTTGCTGCACCACACTCTGGAAGATCGGGTTGGTGGTCAGGGCGAACAGCGCCTCATGGAAGGCGATGTAGGCCTTGACCCCGGCTTCGCTGTCATCGGCCTCCAGCGCTTCACGCATGTCCATCAGGGTCAGCCGCAGTAGGCCAATGTCCTGGCTGTTGGCCGATTGCGCCACCAGGCCGACGATGAAGGGTTCGAGGGTGTAGCGCAGTTCCAGCACGTCGGCCAGGCTGGCCGCGGCGCTGGTGTCCACGCCTGCTTCATGGCTAATGGCATCGGCATCCAGCACCAGCACGCCTTTGCCCGGCATTGAGCGCACAAGGCCCAGGGTTTCCAGCACGGTCACCGCTTCGCGCAGGCTCGGGCGGCTGATACCCAGTTGTTCGGCCAGCTCGCGCTGGCCTGGCAGCATGTCGCCGGTGCGCCATTGGCCGCGGGCCAGGGCCTGGCGCAGTTTTTCCACCACTGAGTTGACGACGGTCGATGAGCTGATCACGGTTCGCTCCTGCTAGGGCCGGCGTCTTCGCCGGCCACTTTCGGTCAAAATTCCTGTTGATGGTGTGTGTTGGGCTGTTTGCGCTGCGTGGGGTTAAAACCAAGTTTGCCATCGAGCACGTTCTGCGCGCGTTCCAGGTCAATGTCTTTTTCCCAGCGGGCGATGGCCACGGTAGCCACGCAGTTGCCGATCAGGTTGGTCAGCGCCCGGCCAATACCCATGAACCAGTCCACCGCCAGTACCAATACCAGCCCGACCACCGGAATGGCCGGTACGGCGGTCAGGGTGGCAGCGAGAATCACCAGCGCCGAGCCTGGGATGCCGTGAGCGCCTTTGGAAGTCACCAGCGACACCAGCAGGATGGTCAGCAGGTCGGTCATTTCCAGCGGTGTGCCGGTGGCGTTGGCGATGAACACGATGGCCAGGGTCAGGTAGATGGAGAAACCATCGAGGTTGAACGAGTAGCCGGTCGGAATCACCAGGCCGACCGTGGAACTGCCAATGCCCAGGTGCTCCAGCTTGCGCATGATTTGTGGCAGTACGGCGTCGGAAGAAGCGGTGCCGAGAACGATGGTCAGCTCCTCACGCAGGTACTTGATCAACGGCAGCAGTTTGAGGCCCGACAGGCGCATGACGGTGCCCAGCACGATCAGTACGAAGCCGGCGCAGGTCAGGTAGAACAGCGCGACCAGGCCGCCCAGGTGCTGCAGCGATTCCAGGCCGTATTTGCTGGTGGTGAAGGCAATGGCGCCGAACACGCCGATCGGCGCCAGGCGCACGATCATGCCCATGATGCGGAAGATTACATGGCTCAGTTCGTTGATCAGCCGCGAAATGCCGGCGGCCGAGTCACCCACCAGGTTCAGCGCGCTGCCGAACAGTACCGAGAACAACAGCACCTGGAGAATGTTGTTGTCGGCGAAGGCGCCGATCACCGAAGTGGGGATCAGGTCCATGAAGAACGCCGTGGCGCCGTGAATGTGCTGGCCGCGCTCGGCCAAGCCGTTGGCATCAGCGGTGGACAGCTGGTCCAGGTGAATGTTGGCACCGCTACCAATGCCACTGCTGAAGGCGAACACCAGGCCGATCACCAGCGCCAGGGTGGTCAGCACTTCGAAGTAGATCACCGATTTCAGGCCGATGCGCCCGACCTTTTTCAGGTCGCCCGCCCCTGAGATGCCGCTGACCACCACGCAGAACACGATCAGGCCGATGAGCATCTTGATCAGCTTGATGAAGCCGTCGCCAAGAGGTTTGAGTTGCAGGGAGAGGTCGGGGAAGCTCAGACCGCAGGCGATGCCGAGGGCAAGGCCGAGTACGACTTGCAGGAAAATCGAACGCGAGCACCATTTGAGCATGGGAGGAGTCTCTGATCGGTGTCCTTGCTTCGGTAGCCGCACGGGGCGAAAGAGCGCAGGACTTAATTATTGTGGTCTTACCGGTTTGTTCAGCGCGAAGCCATAAAAGCGCGAAAAAATCCTGATTGCAAGGTTTTTTGGCCTTACCGGTCTGACCAGTTATGGGGCAATCCGGCCTGCCAGGCTCTAGTTCGGTGCGTACCGTAGAGGGGGGCGCGTGAACAGGTCAGGGCTTGGCCAGTGCCTGCTCCACTGCTGCAATCAGCTTGCCAAGATCCTTGGGCGGGGCGTTGTGAATGACACCGAACAGGTAGGCGCGCTGCTCCTCTTCGTCGTCCGGTTCGGCGAAGAAGTCCTTGGGTTTTACACCCAGCACCTGAGCGAACTCCATCAGTGCATCAATGCTGGGGGTATAGGTGCTGGTTTCGAAGCGGCTGATGGTCTTGGGGTCGAAGCCGGTCCGTTCGGCCAGTTGTGCCTGGGTCAGGCCCGCCAGCTTGCGGTAGCGGCGCAGGGCGAAACCCAAAGCTGATCTCGTCATCACTTAATTCCCATTTAGAATCAAGAACTTAACGATATCTATCGGCATGGCGCAACGCCATGATTGATCACCTTTGTTTTATTTATGTGATGAATTTCGTAGAATTCACGGCTTGACTGGCCAGTCATCGTCAACTTCCTTGCTTCGGTCGGCCTCGTGCCCCAACGGCGGGAAGCGCATTTGCCAATTGGAGCGGATCGCCATGGATCGGTTCCGGCGGCTGTCGATGAGCTGGGTACCGGTTCGTCAGTGAATGGAGTCTCATCGTGCGCCTCAACTTGCCGGTAACCCCGGTCGAGCAACGTTTCCCCTCAGATCAGCGGCTGATTTCTGCTACCGATACCGCCAGCCTGATCACCTACTGCAACCCTGAATTCGCTGCCATCAGCGGCTATAGCGAGGCCGAACTGATCGGCAGCCCGCACAACCTGGTGCGCCACCCGGACATGCCGCCGGCGGTGTACGAGCTGATGTGGCGCTACCTGAAAGCCGGCAAGAGCTGGATGGGTATCGTCAAGAACCGCTGCCGTAACGGCGACTACTACTGGGTCAACGCCTACGTCACGCCCATCCTCGAAGGCGGGCGGGTAGTGGGCTACGAGTCGGTGCGGGTGTGCCCCACCCGCGAGCAGGTGGCCCGTGCCGAGGCTTTGTATGCGCGGCTGCGTAACGGTCAAGCGGCATTGTCGGCGCCGCGCCGGTTGAGCTTGCTGGCGCAGGCCCTGGCCTTGCCACTGGCCGGGGGAGTGCTGGCAGTTGGCGCCCATCAGCTGTGGCCTGGCCTGGTGGGGCAGGGGCTGACGGTGGGGCTGTTCGTGGCCTATGGCTTGTGGGTGCGCAACGCCCTTGGGCGACAGCTTCAGCAGGTTGTGCAGGGCGCGCAAGGCACGTTTGCCGACCCGGTCGCCGCCTTGACCTACAGCGACCTGCCGGGTGCCGCCGGGCAGTTGCAACTGATGCTGATCAGCGAAGAGGCACGCCTGAAAACCGCATTGACGCGGCTAAGTGACCTGGCCGGGCAAATGGCGGTAGCCGCCCACGATGCCGGGCAGTTGTCGCGCAGCACCGAGGTGGCCTTGCTCAAGCAGCGTGCCGAAACCGACCTGAGCGCCACGGCAATGAATCAGATGGCCGCCTCTATCGGTGAAGTGGCCAATCACGTCCAGTTGACCGCCGCCGAGGCACACACCGCACACCTGCTGGCCGAGCAGGGTAGCCAGGTGGCCGATGCCAGCGGCGCGGCCATTCGGACCCTGGCCAGCACCGTGACGCAGATCAACCAGGCGGTCAGCCACCTGGCTGGTCAGACCGGTGCCATCGCCGAGGCTGCTGGGATGATTCGCGGCATTGCTGAGCAGACCAACCTGCTGGCCCTCAACGCCGCCATCGAGGCGGCGCGTGCAGGCGAGCAGGGCCGCGGTTTTGCCGTGGTCGCCGATGAGGTGCGGGCATTGGCCGACAAGACTCGCCAGTCGACCCTGCACATTCAGGCGATTATCGATGCCCTGCGCAGTGGCGCCGAGGAGGCCGTGGCGATCGCCAGCCAAGGCATCGATGGCGCCGAGCAGGGCGTTGCCCAGGTACAGGAAGCCCGGCAGGCGCTGCACGGCATTCGTGACGCGGTGCAGCGCATCAGCGACATGAGCCAGCAGATGGCCACCGCCTCGCAGCAGCAGTCGGCGGTGGCCGAAGACGTTTCGCGGCAGATCAACGGCGTAGCCGGTATTGCCCAGCACAGCGCCCACAGCGCCAACGCCGCCGCCTCGCGCGGCGCCGAACTGGAACAGGTGTGCGCCGGATTGCGCGCCCTGGTGGAGCGCTTCAACCGCTAAGGCAGGATGCTTTATGGATGACAACTATCGCGCGGCCGTGGACGCGGCCGCGATCTTTTCCGAAACCGACCTGCGTGGGAACATCACTTACGTCAACCAGCAGTTCTGCAGCATCTCGGGCTACAGCCGTGAGGAGCTGCTGGGCGCCAACCACCGCATCCTCAACTCGGGCCTGCACGAACCGGCGTTCTTCGTTGGCATGTGGCGTGCCCTGGCTGCCGGGCGGGTATGGAAGGGCGAGATCTGCAACCGGGCCAAGGACGGTTCGCTGTATTGGGTCGACAGCACCATGGTGCCATTGATCGACCCGCTGACCGGCCAGGTGCGCAAGTATGTGTCGATCCGCTTTGACGTCACCGAGAAACGCCAGCTGCTGCATACCCTGCAGTGGCGGGTAGGCCACGATGTGCTCACCGGCCTGCCCAACCGCGCCTACCTGTCCGACCTGCTGAATCAGGCCCTGGCCTACTCGCGCCGCGAAGACATTCCGCTGGCGGTGTGCATGCTCGACCTGGATGGGTTCAAGGCGGTCAATGACGGCTATGGGCATGCCGTGGGCGACTTGCTGCTGGTGGAAGTGGCGCAGCGCTTGAAGAGCATCCTGCGCGGTGGCGATGCCGTGGCCCGGCTTTCGGGCGACGAATTCGTGCTGATCCTGCGCGATGTCGATGATGAGCAGCAGTTGCATGCAGCTCTGCGGCGGGTGTTGCGGGCATTGGCGGCGCCCTGTGTGGTGCGTGAACACAGGCTTTCGCTCAGCGCCAGTATCGGCGTGACCCTGTACCCGCAGGATGACGAAGATGCCGACACCTTGGTGCGCCACGCCGACCAGGCCATGTATGTGGCCAAGCAGCGCGGGCGCAACCGCTATCACCTGTTCGACGTGTCGCAGGAGCAGGAGCTCAAGGCCACTCACCAGACTGTAGCGCGCGTGCGCCGGGCACTGCACAACAGTGAGCTGTGCCTTTACTACCAACCCAAGGTCAACCTGCGCAGCGGCCAGGTGCTGGGCTTCGAAGGGTTGTTGCGCTGGCAACGGCCAGGCCGTGGCGTGGTGCCGCCCGGCGACTTCCTGCCTTGGGTAGAGCAGACCGACCTGATCGTCGAAATCGGCGAGTGGGTGGTCGGCCAGGCGCTGAGCCAGCTGCAGGCCTGGCAGCGCCAAGGGCAGCCCTGGTCGTTGAGTGTGAATATCGCCGCACGGCATTTGCAGCGCAATGACTTCGCCGAGCGCCTGCAGCAGCTACTGGCAGCGTACCCGGAGGTGGACCCGGCGCGGCTGGACCTGGAAATCGTCGAGTCGGTTGCCATCGACAACCTGCAGCACGTCAGCCGCTGCCTGGACGCCTGCCGTGCACTGGGCGTGCGTTTCTCACTGGACGATTTCGGCACCGGTTATTCGTCGTTGAGTTACCTGAAACGCTTGCCGACCCAGACGATCAAGATCGACCAGTCGTTCGTGCGTGACATCCTTCACGACCAGGATGACCTGGCGCTGACGGCGGCGGTGATCGGCCTGGCCCGGGCGTTTGGCCGCGAGGTGATTGCCGAGGGGCTGGAGAGTGTCGAGCACGGCCGGGTGCTGATGGGCCTGGGCTGTGAGCTGGCGCAGGGTTACTGCATTGCTCGGCCGATGCCGGTCAATGAGGTGCAAGCCTGGGCACAGGCCTACCGGCAGCCGGAGCAATGGCGGGCCACGTGAACGCCCATTAGCGGGCCATGGTCTTGACCTCGGCCAGCACGGGGTGCGCCACCAGCTTGTCGATGTGCAAGGTGTCGTCGTTCATCCAGCGTTCGCTGAGCAGTCGGTAGTGTTCCATGTCGCGGCAGTGCAGGCGCAGGCTGTAGTCGAAGTGGCCACTGATCAGCTGGCATTCATGCACCTCCGGGCAGTTGTGCAAGGTGGCTTCGAAGGCCTTCTGTGCCGCGCGCCCGCTTTGGTTGGACAGGGCCGCCAGCACCAGCAGTGACACCCCGGGCGCCACTTTGTGCTGGTCGATGATTGCCCCATAGCCACGAATCACGCCACGTCGCTCCAGCTTGCGCACGCGCTCCAGGCAGGGGCGCGGGGTGAGGTGGACGAGGGTGGAGAGTTTTTCGAACGTGATACGACCGTCGTGGCGCAGGATGTCGATGATCGCTTCGTCGATGCGGTCGAGGGGGTGGGCATTGGTGTCCATGCGCGTGGGCTTCTTTCAGAAGTGGGCATGGACAGGTTAGGCGGTAAAGGGCGCTGCTGCACAGCAGCCCCAAGGTCTGTCAGGCGCATACGGAATCAGCCTTGGGCACCGCTCGCAACTCAACCTTGCGCGGCTGTAAAAGCGCATACAGATCCTTCGGATCCTCCAGCACCGGCACCAGCCCGATGTCCTTGCCGATACCCAGCGCCTGCGCCGTATCCAGCACATAACGCAGCGCCGAAAAATCCTCCAAGGCAAACCCGACCGAGTCGAACAGCGTCACCTGCTCGGCGTGCTCGCGGCCCTTGGCCTCACCCGCCACCACCCGCCAGAACTCGGTCACCGGCGAATCCGCCGGCATCTGCTGAATCTCGCCTTCAACCCGGCTTTGCGGCTCGTACTCGACAATCACCCGAGCCCGCTCGACTATTGCCCGGTGCAGTTCGGTCTTGCCTGGGCAGTCACCGCCCACGGCGTTCAGGTGCATGCCCGGCTCGATCATCTCGGGGGTGAGGATGGTGGCGTAGGCTTTGTCGGCGGTCACCGTGGTGACGATATCGGCACCGCGCACCGCATCGGCCACGGAGCGTGCGATGGTCAGCTTGAGGCCGGGGCGGTTGGCCAGGTTGGCGACCAGCTTGGCCGAGGCGGCGGGGTCGATGTCGAACAGGCGTATTTCGTCAATGCCCAGCAGGGTATTGAAGGCGATGGCCTGAAACTCGCTTTGCGAGCCATTGCCGATCAGCGCCATGCTGCGGCTGTCCTCTCGCGCCAGGTAGCGGGCGGCCAGGGCCGAGGTGGCCGCCGTGCGAATGGCCGTGGTCAGGGTCATCTCGCTGAGCAGCAACGGTGCGCCGGTATCGATGCTGGCCAGTGCGCCGAAGGCCATCACCGTGGGCAGGCCGTGGCGGGTGTTCTTCGGGTGGCCGTTGACGTACTTGAAGGCGTAGCGACTGGCATCGGCAACCGGCATCAGCTCGATCACCCCGTCCGCGCAATGGTTGGCAACCCGGGCGCATTTCTCGAAGGCGGGCCAGCGCAGGTAGTCCTGGCGGATGTATTCGGCCATTTCCAGCAGGCAGGTAGGCAGGCCTTTGCGGTTGACCAGGCGGGCCAGGTCTTGCACATCGATAAAGCGGGTCATGAGGGGTCTCCCTGCGGCGACGCTTCCAGAGTGGGCACTGGGTTCATTGTGCGGTGTGCAGGGAGGTAAAGCTGGCTGTAATGGGCCCTGGCGGCAGCGGCTGCGGCTGATTTGGAGACACTGACAGCCGAAACGGCTGTGGGGAGCCTAAACCTGCCAATGGATTCAGTGCGCCCGCAAACGCTTGTACAGCGTAGTGCGGCTGATACCCAGCCCCCGCGCCACCGCCGACAGGTTGCCATTGGCTTGCTCGACCAGGGTCTGCAGGTCCGTCTCTTCGGTCGTCACCCGTACCGGTAGCTGCGACTCGGCCAGAAAGCCCGCAGGCAGGTGCTCGATGCCGACCGGTCCGTTGCCCGCCAGCGCCAGTGCCACCTGCAGCACACTCACCAGCTCGCGCAGGTTGCCTGGCCATGGGTGTTGATCGAGCAGGTCGATAATGGCCGGGGGCAGCCGCGCAGGTTGCCCGGGGTCGCGGTAGCGGGCATGTAGCTGCTCAATCAACTGACGCCGGTCACTGCGCTCGCGCAGCGCAGGCAATACCACGGCCAGCCCGGCGATGCGGTAGTACAGGTCCTGGCGAAAGCGCCCGGCGCGCACTTCTTCGGCCAGGTCGCGGTTGCTCGCCGACACCACGCGGATATCTACCGCTACCGGCTCGCCGCTACCCAGTGGCTGGATAGTGCGTGACTGCAGCACACGCAGCAGGCGGGCTTGAGTGGGCAGTGGCATGTCGCCTATTTCGTCGAGAAACAGGATGCCGTGGTCGGCTTTTCGGATCAGCCCCAGGTTGCCCTTGTGGTGGGCGCCGGTGAACGCGCCTTTGTCGTAGCCAAACAGTTCCGACTCCACCAGTTCGGCTGGGATCGCCGCACAGTTGACGGCAATCAGCGGCTGATTGGCGCGGCTGCTGGCTCGGTGCAAGGTTTCGACGAACACTTCCTTGCCTACGCCGGTTTCACCCTGCACCAACACCGGGATGTCCTTTTCCAGCAACAGGCCGGCCTGTTGCAACGCTTTATCCAGGCGCGCCTCGCCACTGCCAGCCTCGCGGCGGCGTGTGGCTTCGCGCGCAGGGTGCCACTGGCAATGGAAGCGGTTGCGCCCCGTGGCCTGCAGGGCGAAGGGCTGTTGCTGGGGATGGCTGAGCAGCTGCTGCAGGGGCAACTGGAACAGTTGCTCGATGTTCTGTTGCAGCGGGTTGCCGCCGAGCAGGCTGTCGGCCCGGTGATTGGCAGCCATGACCTGCCCGCGCTCATCGAATACCAGCAGGCCGGCCCAGGGGCTGTCGAGGTTGTCAGAGGCGCTGTTGAAGATCAGCTGTGCATGCTGGTCGGCATGTTCGGCGAGGATCAGGCGGTTTTCCAGGCTTTGGCCCATCATGCGCACCAAGCCAAGCGTCTGGCTGGCCGGCAAGTAGCCGTCGCTCGCTACGTCGAGCACCCCGACCAGTTGTCGTGCGGCGTCGAACAGGGGGGCGGCGGCGCTGGACATGTAGCGGTTCTGCCGCAGGAAGTGCTCGTCCTGGCCGACGTGAATCGCCTCGGCGCAAATCAGTGCGGTGCCCAGGGCATTGGTGCCCACGCCACGCTCGTGCCAATGGGCGCCTGCGCTGAAGCCGTGCTGTTGGTGCGGTTCGATGAAGCGTCGCGAGCCCCAGCTGTCGAGCAGGCAGCCACCGGCATCGGCCAGCATCACCAGGTAGCTGGCATTGCCCAGCAGGTGCGCGTATTGCGGCAGCACTTCCTCGCGGGTCAGGCGTAGCAGCGCCTGGCGCCGCTCCAGCAGGGCGCTTAGCTCGGTACGGGTCAGGCAGTCGAAGTCCGGTGCGTGCTGTGGTTGCAGGCCGTGATCGCGGCAGCGGGCCCAGGACGCCTGGATCAGTTGGGTGTGGGTCGACGCGGATGCGGCCATGGGCCTGTCCTGGGTGGTTGTTGTTATGGGCGGACTGCTGTTCAGTGTTGTTCACCGCTGTTCATTGTCAAACCGGCAAGTGTTCAGTTGTTCAGTGATTGTGTTCACTTGTGAACCCGCGATTTGCCCGTTCTGCCATCCAGGCCCCGGACCAGAGCGCCGGGGAATGACTGGCACGAAACTGGCTGTGCTCGGCGGACAACCCTCACAAAAAGGCCACGCCATGTCCCTGGTGCTGGAGCAGGTCAGCCGCAGTGTCGACAACCAGCCCTGGGTCGTCGATGCCTCACTGCGTTTCGAGCCCGGTTCGTTCAACGTGCTGTTGGGCCGTACCCTGGCGGGCAAGACCAGCTTGATGCGCCTGATGGCCGGGCTCGACCGCCCGGACCGGGGGCGGGTGCTGATGGACGGCCAGGACGTCACCGGCGTGCCGGTGCGCCAGCGCAATGTGTCGATGGTGTATCAGCAGTTCATCAATTACCCGACCTTGAGCGTGTACGAGAACATCGCCTCGCCGCTGCGCCAGGCGCGCATGGCCGAGGACCAGATCCGCCGCCGGGTGCAGGAAACCGCCGAGATGCTGCGCATCGAAACCTACCTGCAGCGCCTGCCGCTTGAGCTTTCCGGTGGCCAGCAGCAGCGCACGGCGATGGCCAGGGCGTTGGTCAAGGACGCCTCGTTGATCCTGTTCGACGAGCCATTGGTCAACCTCGACTACAAGTTGCGCGAGGGCCTGCGCCAAGAGCTGCGTGAGCTGTTCGCGGCCCGCCATTGCATTGCTGTGTACGCTACCACCGAGCCCAACGAGGCGCTGGCGCTGGGCGGCACCACTACCCTGGTGCACGAAGGCCGCATCGTGCAAAGCGGGCCCAGCGCCGAGGTGTATCAGCGCCCGTGCAGCGTGCTGGCTGCCGAGTTGTTTTCCGAGCCGCCGATCAACCTGGTGCCCGGCCGTATCAGTGGCAACGAGGTGAGCCTGGCCCAGGCCGTGCACTTTGCCCGCAATGCCGATTTGCAGCCGTTGGCCGAGGGCGACTACCGCTTTGGCGTGCGCCCCAGCCATATCACCCTGGTGCCGGCCCATGACGATGACCTGGAATTGGCGGTGCTGGTGGAATTGGCAGAGATCAGTGGTTCAGAAACCTTTCTGCATGTGCGCAACGAATTCTGGCGCATGGTCCTGCACCTGCCTGGGGTGCACGAATACCAGGTGGATACGCCGATCCGTGTGTTCATCCCCACGCACAAGCTGTTCGTCTTCGACAGCGCCGGGGTGTTGGTGCAGGCCCCGGGGCTGCGCCAGGCAAGGAGAGGGTAATGGCCGAAATTCGCCTGCGCCAACTGGCGCACAGTTACAGTCGCCAGCCCGCCAGCGAGGCAGACTATGCCCTGCACGCGCTGGAACATGTGTGGGAGCAGGGCGGTGCTTATGCCTTGCTCGGGCCATCGGGCTGCGGCAAGTCGACGTTGCTCAATATCATTTCCGGGCTGCTGACACCGTCCCATGGCGAGGTGCTGTTCGACGGCAAACCGGTCAACCAGTTGTCACCGCAGGCGCGCAACATCGCTCAGGTGTTCCAGTTTCCGGTGGTGTACGACACCATGACGGTGTTCGACAACCTGGCTTTTCCCCTGCGCAACCAGGGGCTGGACGAAGCGCGTGTGCGTGCCCGGGTGGAAGAAATTGCCGAGGTGCTCGACCTGGCTGGCGTGCTGCGCAAGAAGGCACGCAACCTCAGTGCCGACGAAAAGCAAAAGGTCTCGATGGGGCGTGGCCTGGTGCGCGATGACGTATCGGCAATCCTGTTCGACGAGCCGCTGACGGTGATCGACCCGCACCTGAAATGGAAGCTGCGGCGCAAGCTGAAGCAGATCCATGAGCAGTTCAACATCACCATGATCTACGTCACCCATGACCAGCTGGAGGCCTCTACCTTCGCCGACAAGATCGCAGTGATGCACGGTGGGCGCATCGTCCAGTTCGGCACCCCGCGCGAGCTGTTCGAGCGACCGCGACATACGTTTGTCGGCTACTTCATCGGCAGCCCCGGGATGAACCTGATTGACGTGCGCGCCGAGACAGATGCAGTGGTGTTCGGTGATGTCCGCCTGGCGCTGCCCGATGGCCTGCGCGAGCGCCTGGCGGCGATGGCGGGTGGGCGATTGCAAGTGGGTATTCGCCCGGAGTTCGTGCAGCTGTGGGACGGCCCGTTCGATGATGCCCACCCCTCGCGGGTGCTGGATGTCGAAGACCTGGGTACCTACCGCATCGTCACCCTCGAACTGGGCGGTGTCGCGCTCAAGGCGCGGCTGAGCGAGGATCGCCCGTTGCCCGTGGAGCTGGCCTGGGTCAGCCTGCCCGCGCAGTGGCTGATGCTGTACGTCGACGATGTGCTGCTGGAGGCCGGGCCATGATCAACAAGGTGCCGAACAACAGGGCGTGGTGGCTGGTGCTGCCGGTGTTTCTGCTGGTGGCATTCAGTGCGGTGGTGCCGATGATGACGGTGGTCAACTATTCGGTGCAGGACATCTTCGACCAGTCCAACCGCTACTTCGTCGGCGCCGACTGGTACCGCCAGGTGCTGCGCGACCCGGCGCTGCACGATGCGTTGCTGCGCCAGTTCATCTACTCCGCCTGCGTGCTGCTGATCGAGATCCCGCTGGGTATCGGCATTGCCCTGACCATGCCAACCAAAGGCCGTATGGCCTCGGTGTGCCTGATCATCATGGCTATTCCGTTGCTGATTCCGTGGAACGTGGTTGGCACTATCTGGCAGATTTTCGGCCGTGCCGACATCGGCCTGCTCGGCGCCACCCTGGCCAAGCTTGGGGTCAGCTACAACTACGCCGGCGACCCGTTCGACGCCTGGCTCACGGTGCTGGTGATGGATGTGTGGCACTGGACCTCGTTGGTGGCGTTGCTGTGCTATTCGGGGCTGCGTGCCATCCCCGACGTGTACTACCAGGCCGCGCGCATCGACCGTGCCTCGGGCTGGGCCGTGTTCCGCCATATCCAACTGCCCAAGCTGAAGAACGTGCTGCTGATCGCGGTGATGCTGCGCTTCATGGACAGCTTCATGATCTACACCGAGCCATTCGTGCTGACCGGTGGTGGGCCTGGCAACGCGACCACGTTCCTCAGCCAGACCCTCACACGCATGGCCGTGGGGCAGTTCGACCTGGGCCCGGCAGCGGCGTTCTCGCTGGTGTACTTCCTGATCATCCTGCTGGTGTCGTGGCTGTTCTACACAGCCATGACCCATGCCGACAAGGACTAGGCCATGAGCACGCGCAAATCGCTGGCCCTGCTGCTGTACTTCTTCTTCCTGCTGGTGCCGATCTACTGGCTGCTGAACATGTCGTTCAAGAGCAACACCGAGATCCTGGGTGGCCTGACCCTGTGGCCGCAGGCGTTCACCCTCGACAACTACCGGGTGATCTTCACTGATGCCAGCTGGTACAGCGGCTACATCAACTCGCTGTACTACGTGTGCCTGAACACGCTGATTTCCTTGCTGGTGGCGTTGCCGGCGGCCTATGCCTTCTCGCGCTACCGCTTCCTTGGCGACCGGCACCTGTTCTTCTGGCTGCTGACCAACCGCATGGCGCCACCTGCGGTGTTCCTGCTGCCGTTCTTCCAGCTGTACTCGTCAATTGGTCTGTTCGATACCCATATCGCCGTGGCCCTGGCCCATTGCCTGTTCAACGTACCGCTGGCGGTGTGGATTCTGGAGGGGTTCATGTCGGGGGTGCCGAAGGAGATCGACGAAACGGCCTACATCGACGGCTACAGCTTTGCGCGCTTTTTCGTGAAGATCTTCATTCCGCTGATTGGCTCCGGTATCGGCGTCACGGCGTTTTTCTGCTTCATGTTCTCCTGGGTCGAACTGCTGTTGGCGCGCACCCTGACGTCGGTGAATGCCAAACCGATTGCCGCAGTGATGACCCGCACCGTGTCGGCATCAGGTATCGACTGGGGCGTGCTGGCGGCGGCGGGGGTACTGACCATCTTGCCGGGCATGCTGGTGATCTGGTTCGTGCGCAACCATGTGGCCAAGGGCTTTGCCCTGGGCCGGGTGTGAGGAGGGCGACGCATGGAGTGGATGGCCTGGACCTTGCCGACGGCGCTGTTTTTCGTCGCCATAGGCATGCTGCTGCTGAGCATGACCCTGCTTGAACTGCGTCGCCCGTGCGTGGAGCGACGGGGCTTCTTGCCGCTGGTCACCAGCCGTGGTGACCGCTTGTTCATCGGCCTGCTGGCCAGCGCCTACCTGCACCTGCTGGTGGTCGGCGTCAGCGACTGGCCATTGTGGGTGGCCTCGCTGCTGTCGCTGGCGTGGCTGGTGGTGGTACTGCGCTGGGGCTGAGCGAGCGGCCCTGTGGGATAACTGAAACGGGAGATCACAATGTTCGATAACAAGCACAACAGGCGACATTTGACCCTGGCCGCATTGCTGGTACTGGCCAGCGTGCAAGGCTCAGCCTGGGCCGACCAGTACGAAGATGCGGCCAAAAAATGGATCGGCAGCGAGTTCAAGCCTTCGACCCTTACCCCAGAGCAGCAGTTGGCTGAACTGCAGTGGTTTATCAAGGCCGCCGAGCCGTTCCGTGGGATGAAGATCAATGTGGTGTCGGAAACCATCACGACCCATGAATACGAGTCCAAGGTGCTGGCCAAGGCTTTCAGCGAGATCACCGGCATCCAGCTGACCCACGACCTGCTGCAGGAAGGCGACGTGGTGGAAAAGCTGCAGACACAGATGCAGTCGGACAAGAACATTTACGACGGCTGGGTCAATGACTCCGACCTGATCGGTACGCACTTTCGCTACGGCAAGGTCGAATCGATCACCGACCTGATGGCTAACGAGGGCAAGGACTACACCTCGCCGACCCTCGACCTGAAGGACTTCATCGGTATTTCGTTCACCACCGCGCCTGATGGCAAGGTCTATCAGTTGCCCGATCAGCAGTTCGCCAACCTGTACTGGTTCCGTGCCGACTGGTTCGAACGGCCTGAGCTGAAAGCCAAGTTCAAGGAGAAGTACGGCTACGAGCTGGGTGTGCCGGTGAACTGGTCGGCCTACGAGGACATTGCCAAGTTCTTCACCGAAGACGTCAAGGAGATCGACGGCAAGCGCGTCTATGGCCATATGGACTACGGCAAGAAAGACCCATCGCTGGGCTGGCGCTTTACCGATGCGTGGTTCTCCATGGCCGGCGGCGGCGACAAGGGGCTTCCCAACGGTTTGCCGGTGGATGAATGGGGCATTCGTGTGGAGGACTGCCACCCGGTGGGCTCCAGCGTGACCCGTGGCGGCGACACCAATGGACCGGCCGCCGTCTATGCCACGCAGAAGTATGTGGACTGGATGCGCGCCTACGCGCCCAAGGAAGCCCAGGGCATGACCTTCTCCGAAGCCGGCCCGGTGCCGGCGCAGGGCAACATCGCCCAGCAGATCTTCTGGTACACCGCGTTCACCGCCGACATGACAAAGCCCGGCTTGCCGGTGGTGAATGCCGACGGCACACCGAAGTGGCGCATGGCGCCCTCGCCGAAGGGGCCGTATTGGGAGGAGGGGATGAAACTGGGCTACCAGGACACCGGCTCGTGGACGTTCTTCAAGTCCACCCCCGAGAAGCAACGGCTGGCGGCATGGTTGTATGCCCAATTCGTCACCTCCAAGACCGTGTCGCTGAAAAAGACCATCGTCGGCCTGACGCCGATTCGTGAGTCGGACATCAACTCCCAGGCCATGACCGAGCTGGCGCCCAAGCTCGGTGGGCTGGTCGAGTTCTATCGCAGCCCGGCGCGGGTGCAGTGGACGCCAACCGGCACCAACGTGCCGGACTATCCGCGCTTGGCGCAGTTGTGGTGGAGCCATATTGCCGAAGTGGCCAGTGGCGAGAAGACCCCGCAGGAGGCGCTGGATGGCCTGGCCCGCGACCAGGATCGCATGATGGAACGCTTGCAACGCTCCAATGCCCAGGCGACCTGTGCACCGAAGCTGAACCCAGAGAAGGACGCACAGTACTGGTTCGACCAGCCGGGTGCACCGAAGCCCAAGCTGGCCAACGAAAAGCCCAAAGGCGAGACGGTCAGCTACAACGAACTGTTGAAGTCGTGGGAGGCGGCCAGGAAGTGATTGGCTGAACATCGCGAAGAGGCGGTGCAGCCACCGAAAAATCACAGGCAAAAAAAACGGCACCTGCCAGAGGTGCCGTTTTCACATCACGCGGTATTACTTATGCAGCTCTTCTGCCGCATACAGCGTGTTTTCCAGTAGGCACGCCCGGGTCATCGGCCCGACGCCACCCGGCACCGGCGTGATCCAGCCGGCGCGCGGCAGGGCGGTCTCGTAGACCACGTCGCCAACCAGTTTGCCGTCTTCCTGGCGGTTGATGCCCACGTCGATGACGATGGCGCCTTCCTTGACCCACTCACCCTTGACCAAGCCCGGCTTGCCGGCGGCCACCACCACCAGGTCGGCACGGCCTACATGGCCGGCCAGGTCCTTGGTGAAGCGGTGGCAGACAGTCACGGTGCAGCCGGCCAGCAGCAATTCCATGGCCATCGGGCGGCCAACGATGTTGGACGCGCCGACGATCACGGCGTTCATGCCGTACAGGTCCTGACCGGTGCTTTCCAGCAGGGTCATGATGCCTTTTGGCGTGCACGGACGCAGCAGCGGAATACGCTGGGCCAGGCGGCCAATGTTGTACGGATGGAAGCCGTCCACATCCTTGTCCGGGCGAATGCGCTCGAGCAGCAGCGAGGCGTCCAGGTGCGCCGGAAGTGGCAGCTGCAGCAGGATGCCATCGACGGCCGGGTCATCATTGAGGCGGTCGATCAGCTCGGTCAGGGCTTGTTGCGTGGTCTCGCTGGGCAGGTCGAATGCCTGCGAAATGAAGCCGACCTCTTCGCAGTCCTTGCGCTTGTGCGAAACATAGACTTGGGAGGCGGGGTCGGTGCCGACCAGGATCACCGCCAGGCCCGGCGTACGCAGGCCTTGCTGGCGACGCTCCACGACACGTTGAGCGATCTGCTGGCGCAGGCTGGCGGCGATCGCCTTGCCATCGATTAGGTGTGCAGTCATAGACGCGTGATTAACCATCGAGAAGGAAACAATTAAGAACGCGCATTCTCGCACGACATGGGCCAAGGGCAAAGGCGGGTGGTCGGGCAAATCCCCTAAGCCCTTAAATAATTTAAATTTTTTTTAAAAAGGTGTTGACGACTTTCGGGGTCGCCTATAAGATTCGCCGCACTTGTCGGGCACAGCCTAGCACTGGTTGGCTAAGTCGGGCAGAATGAGTGGTTTAACAATTACTTGTTAACGTCTTGTTCGGTTAGGCTTCAAGCTTAAGCGCCCGTAGCTCAGCTGGATAGAGCATCCGCCTTCTAAGCGGATGGTCGCAGGTTCGAGTCCTGCCGGGTGCGCCATTAGGCAGCTTTGGCAAGCAAGTAGGCAGTAATGCAATATGGTGGGCGTAGCTCAGTTGGTAGAGCGCTGGATTGTGATTCCAGTTGTCGTGGGTTCGATTCCCATCGTCCACCCCATATTCTTCAAGGGCGCCTCGATAGCATCTGGCGCCTTTGTTTTAAGCGTTACGCGGACGTGGTGAAATTGGTAGACACACTGGATTTAGGTTCCAGCGGCGCAAGCTGTAAGAGTTCGAGTCTCTTCGTCCGCACCATGCTTCTGTAAGGTTGTACCGCAACATCGCAAGACCGCAATATGGTGGGCGTAGCTCAGTTGGTAGAGCGCTGGATTGTGATTCCAGTTGTCGTGGGTTCGATTCCCATCGTCCACCCCATATTCTTGAAAGGCGCCTTGATCGTGAGATCGGGCGCCTTTTTGTTTTGGGTTCTGCGTGGCTGTGGTTGTATGCCTTGGGTGCGTCGGCGCTCGATCTCAGAGGCGCCGAAAATGTCGTGGCGAGCCCCTTCCCGCCAAATCGCATTCCTCGCCCTTGCAATCCACTGGTGACACCCCAATAAAAGCTGTTAGATTTCAGCCGGTTGAAACACCGGCCCGTTTGGCTGGCAGAGGACACCACGATGATTGCAAAAGAAGCCCGTCAGGCCCTGGCGCTGCAGCGCTTTGCCGAAGCCAATCCGCAGTTGCTCGAGGAGATCCGTGAGCTGGACGCGCGTGAGCAGGCTCAGCAGATCGAGTGGGCGTTCGAGGATGCAGCCGACGAGCAGGGTATTCAGCCCTGGGAGCTGGCGCTGCAATTGATTGCCGAAACCCCGGAGCAGCTGAACGCCATGCGTCTGGAGACGCACCGTGAGGTGGCCGAGGCGCTGGGGCTGGAATGGGAAGAGTACTGCCAGTTCAACGAAATCGATCCTGAATAAAGGAAGCGAATTCGCCACAGGCAGTTGTTTGACAAGGTATTTCGGCTGCACGTCGCCTCGGGTGTCGTGCAGCCCTTATTGAAGCAGGCCCGGCGGTGTGCCGTGCGGGCCTTGAAAGTTAATCGACCGGCGTTGTTTCCCGTCGTCCCGAGTGGGGTGACTTCTGCTGCGTGACTCACTAGAATGCTTGCCCTTGATTCTTGGAGTCGGGCTAACGCCGGCTAACGTCTGTGCAACGAGGAATATCCATGCAAGTTTCTGTTGAAAACACTTCCGCTCTCGAGCGCCGCATGACCATCGCCGTTCCGGCCGAGCGCGTCGAGAACGAAGTCAACAAGCGTCTGCAGCAGACTGCCAAGCGCGCCAAGATTGCGGGCTTCCGTCCTGGTAAAGTGCCGATGAACGTGATCCGTCAGCGTTTCGAAGCTGACGCCCGTCAAGAGGCTTTCGGTGACCTGGTCCAGGCTTCCTTCTACGAAGCCATCGTCGAGCAGAAGCTGAACCCGGCTGGTGCCCCGGCTGTAGAGCCGAAGTCCTTCGAAAAGGGCAAGGACCTGGAATTCGTCGCCATCTTCGAAGTGTTCCCAGAGTTCACCGTTTCCGGCCTCGAGTCGATTAACGTCGAGCGCCTGAGCGCCGAAGTGGCTGACGCCGACCTGGACAACATGCTGGAAGTGCTGCGCAAGCAGAACACCCGTTTCGAGGCCGTCGAGCGCGCTGCGCAGAACGACGACCAGGTCAACATCGACTTCGTCGGCAAGGTCGACGGTGAAGTATTCGCCGGTGGTTCGGCCAAGGGTACCCAGCTGGTACTGGGCTCCGGCCGCATGATCCCAGGCTTCGAAGATGGTCTGGTTGGCGCAAAGGCGGGTGAAGAGCGCGTTGTGAACGTGACCTTCCCAGAGGATTACCAGAACCTGGACCTGGCTGGCAAAGCCGCCGAGTTCACCATCACCGTCAACAGCGTTTCGGCACCTGTGCTGCCAGAGCTGAACGAAGAGTTCTTCGCCCAGTTCGGCATCAAGGAATCGACCCTGGAAGGCTTCCGCGCCGAAGTTCGCAAGAACATGGAGCGTGAGCTGCGTCAGGCGATCAAGACCAAGGTGAAAAACCAGGTCATGGACGGTCTGCTGGCTGCCAACCCGATCGAAGTGCCGAAAGCCCTGCTGGAAAACGAAATCAATCGTCTGCGCGTGCAGGCTGTTCAGCAGTTCGGTGGCAACATCAAGCCTGAGCAGCTGCCAGTCGAGCTGTTCGAAGAGCAAGCCAAGCGCCGCGTAGTGCTGGGCCTGATCGTGGCCGAAGTGGTCAAGCAGTTCGAGCTGAAGCCAGATGACGCCAAGGTTCGCGAGATGATCGAAGAAATGGCTTCGGCTTACCAAGAGCCTGAGCAGGTCATCGCCTGGTACTACAAGAACGATCAGCAACTGAACGAAGTGCGTTCGGTTGTGCTGGAAGAGCAAGTTGTAGATACTGTTCTGCAGAAAGCGACTGTGACCGACAAGTCGGTCTCGTACGAAGATGCCGTTAAGCCAGCTGAGGCTCCTGCCGCTGCTGAGTAACGGGCTTCTCTCGTAGGAAACCCCCACAAGCCAGCCTTCGAGCTGGCTTGTGCGTATTCAAGCCATGACTATTTGGGAGTGAGCGCAGGACATGTCCCGCAATTCTTATATTCAGCAGAGCTCTGACATCCAGGCCGCAGGCGGTCTGGTCCCGATGGTTATCGAGCAGTCCGCCCGTGGCGAACGCGCCTACGACATCTACTCGCGCCTGTTGAAGGAGCGAGTGATCTTCCTGGTGGGCCCTGTAGAAGACTACATGGCCAACCTGGTAGTGGCGCAGATGCTGTTCCTTGAGGCGGAAAACCCGGACAAGGATATCCATCTTTACATCAACTCCCCAGGCGGTTCGGTGACGGCTGGCATGTCGATCTACGACACCATGCAGTTCATCAAGCCGGATGTCTCGACCATCTGCATCGGCCAAGCCTGCAGCATGGGTGCCTTCCTGTTGACCGCTGGCGCCAAGGGCAAGCGTCACTGCCTGCCTAACTCGCGGGTGATGATTCACCAGCCGCTGGGCGGCTTCCAGGGCCAGGCTACCGACATCCAGATCCACGCCCAGGAAATCCTCAGCATCAAGGCGCGTCTCAACGAGCTGCTGGCCTACCACACCGGCCAGGACCTCGAGACCATTCAGCGCGATACTGAGCGTGACAACTTCATGAGCGCCTCGCGCGCGGCCGAGTACGGCCTGATCGACTCGGTCTACGACAAGCGGCAACTGGCCTCCTGAACCGGGGTGCCAGAGCAGGTAGGCGCCGAAAGCGCCTACCTGCGGACTTGAAAAAGCCCGCAATTGCCTTCATCTTGTGTTGCAAGCCTACCGGATTGGATCGATCGAATGACTGACACCCGTAACGGCGAGGACAGCGGCAAATTGCTCTATTGCTCCTTCTGCGGCAAAAGCCAGCACGAAGTGCGCAAATTGATTGCCGGGCCCTCGGTATTTATCTGCGACGAGTGCGTCGACCTGTGCAATGACATCATCCGTGAGGAGGTGCAGGAAGCCCAGGCCGAAAGCAGCGCGCACAAATTGCCTTCGCCGAAAGAAATCAGCGGCATCCTGGACCAGTACGTCATTGGTCAGGAGCGCGCGAAGAAGGTGCTGGCCGTAGCGGTGTACAACCACTACAAGCGCCTGAACCAGCGTGACAAGAAGGGTGACGAAGTCGAACTGGGCAAGAGCAACATTCTGCTCATCGGGCCGACTGGCTCGGGCAAGACCCTGCTCGCCGAAACCCTGGCACGCCTGTTGAACGTACCGTTCACCATTGCTGACGCCACCACCCTGACCGAGGCCGGTTATGTGGGTGAGGACGTCGAGAACATCATCCAGAAGCTGTTGCAGAAGTGCGACTACGACGTGGAAAAGGCCCAGATGGGCATTGTCTACATCGACGAAATCGACAAGATCTCGCGTAAGTCGGACAACCCATCCATCACCCGTGATGTTTCGGGCGAGGGTGTGCAGCAGGCGTTGCTGAAATTGATCGAGGGCACCGTGGCCTCGGTTCCGCCGCAAGGTGGCCGCAAACACCCGCAACAGGAATTCCTGCAGGTTGATACCCGCAACATCCTGTTCATTTGCGGTGGTGCGTTCTCGGGCCTGGAAAAGGTCATCCAGAACCGTTCCACCAAGGGTGGCATCGGTTTTGGCGCCGAAGTGCGTAGCAAGGAAGAGGGCAAGAAGGTTGGCGAATCCCTGCGTGAGGTCGAGCCGGACGATCTGGTCAAGTTTGGCCTGATCCCGGAGTTTGTCGGCCGTCTGCCGGTATTGGCTACACTCGACGAGCTGGACGAGGCTGCGTTGATGCAGATCCTCACCGAGCCGAAGAACGCCCTGACCAAGCAGTATGCCAAGTTGTTCGAGATGGAAAGCGTCGACCTCGAGTTCCGCAGTGATGCGCTCAAGGCCGTAGCGCGCAAAGCCCTGGAGCGTAAAACTGGCGCCCGTGGCCTGCGTTCGATCCTCGAAGGCGTGCTGCTCGACACCATGTACGAGATTCCTTCGAAGAAGGAGGTCAGCAAGGTGGTGATTGACGAGAGCGTCATCGAGGGCACCTCGCAGCCGCTGATGATCTACGAGAACAGCGAGCCGCAAGCCAAGGCCGCGCCAGACGCCTGATTCAGGTAATGGCCGGTTCTCGGTTGCAAGCAAGAAGGGGGCCTACGGGCCCCTTTCTGCTTTTCCTGCGCAAGCGCTTGTAATTTCCCAGGCGTGCCCCCACATTAGGTCCAAGCATCATTTCCACCGGTTTCCGGCCATAAGGCCGCTGTAGAGGCGAAATCATGAAGACCACCCTCGACTTGCCTCTTTTGCCATTGCGCGATGTCGTTGTTTACCCGCACATGGTTATCCCGCTGTTCGTGGGGCGTGAAAAGTCCATCGAAGCCCTCGAGGCAGCGATGACGGGCGAAAAGCAGATCCTCCTGCTGGCCCAGAAGAATCCAGCCGACGACGACCCGGGTGAGGACGCCCTGTACCGCGTCGGTACCGTTGCCACCGTGCTGCAACTGCTGAAGCTGCCTGATGGCACCGTGAAGGTGTTGGTCGAAGGCGAGCAGCGTGGCGCCGTCGAGCGTTTCACCGAAGTAGAAGGGCACATCCGTGCCGAAGTCTCCCTGATCGACGAAACCGATGCCGCCGAGCGCGAGTCGGAAGTGTTCGTGCGCACGCTGCTGTCGCAGTTCGAGCAGTACGTTCAGTTGGGCAAGAAAGTCCCTGCCGAAGTGCTGTCTTCGCTGAACAGCATCGAAGAGCCTGGGCGCCTGGTCGACACCATGGCCGCGCACATGGCCCTGAAGATCGAGCAGAAGCAGGAAATTCTCGAAATCGTCGACCTGACTACCCGTGTCGAACACGTGCTTGCGCTGTTGGACGCCGAAATCGACCTGCTGCAGGTCGAAAAGCGCATTCGCGGCCGGGTCAAGAAGCAGATGGAGCGCAGCCAGCGCGAGTACTACCTGAATGAGCAGATGAAGGCCATTCAGAAAGAGCTGGGCGATGGCGACGAAGGCCACAACGAAGTCGAAGAGCTGAAAAAGCGTATCGAAGCCGCTGGCCTGCCCAAAGATGCCCTGGCCAAGGCCCAGGCAGAGCTGAACAAGCTCAAGCAGATGTCGCCGATGTCGGCCGAGGCCACCGTGGTACGTTCGTACCTCGACTGGCTGGTGCAGGTGCCGTGGAAGGCGCAGAGCAAGGTGCGCCTGGACCTGACCAAGGCCGAGGAAATCCTCGACGCCGACCATTATGGTCTGGAAGAGGTCAAGGAACGTATCCTCGAGTACCTTGCCGTACAGAAACGCGTCAAGAAAATCCGCGGCCCGGTGCTGTGCCTGGTCGGCCCACCCGGCGTCGGCAAGACCTCGTTGGCCGAGTCGATCGCTGCCGCCACCAACCGCAAGTTCGTGCGTATGGCCCTGGGTGGTGTGCGTGACGAGGCCGAAATTCGCGGCCACCGCCGTACCTACATCGGCTCCATGCCGGGCCGTCTGATCCAGAAGATGACCAAGGTGGGGGTGCGCAACCCGCTGTTCCTGCTCGATGAAATCGACAAGATGGGCAGCGACATGCGCGGCGACCCGGCCTCGGCGCTGCTTGAAGTGCTCGACCCGGAGCAGAACCACAACTTCAACGACCACTACCTGGAGGTCGACTACGACCTTTCGGACGTGATGTTCCTGTGCACCTCGAACTCGATGAACATCCCGCCGGCGCTGCTCGACCGGATGGAAGTCATCCGCCTGCCGGGTTACACCGAGGACGAGAAGATCAACATCGCGGTCAAGTACCTGGTACCCAAGCAGGTCAAGGCCAACGGTTTGAAGAAGGAAGAGCTGGAAGTCGACGTCTCGGCGATCCGCGACATCATCCGCTACTACACCCGCGAAGCCGGTGTGCGGGGCCTCGAGCGGCAAATCGCCAAGGTCTGCCGCAAGGTGGTCAAGGAACATACCGGGCAGAAGCAGGTCAAGGTCAAGGTGGCCAGCGAGCAGCTGGAGCATCTGCTGGGCGTGCGCAAGTTCCGCTACGGCCTGGCCGAGCAGCAGGACCAGATCGGCCAGGTGACCGGCCTGGCCTGGACTCAGGTTGGCGGCGAACTGCTGACCATCGAGGCCGTGGTCATCCCCGGCAAAGGCCAACTGATCAAGACCGGCTCGCTGGGCGATGTCATGGTCGAGTCGATCACCGCCGCGCAGACCGTGGTTCGCAGCCGCGCCCGCAGCCTGGGGATTGCAGCCGACTTCCACGAGAAGCACGACGTGCACATCCACATGCCTGAAGGCGCCACGCCGAAGGACGGCCCAAGTGCCGGTATCGGCATGTGCACCGCGCTGGTGTCGGCGCTGACGCAGATTCCGGTACGTGCCGACGTGGCCATGACCGGCGAAATCACCCTGCGTGGCCAGGTGTTGGCCATTGGCGGGCTGAAGGAAAAACTGCTGGCGGCACACCGTGGCGGGATCAAGACGGTGATCATTCCAGAGGAAAATGTTCGCGATCTGAAGGAGATTCCGGAAAATATCAAACAGGATCTTCAGATCAAACCGGTCAAATGGATTGACGAAGTCCTGCAAATTGCGCTGCAATACGCCCCGGAGCCCTTGCCAGATGTGGCTCCTGAGATTGTCGCGAAAGATGAAAAGCGCGACGGCGATGCTAAGGAAAGAATCAGCACGCATTAGTAGTTTTTGGCTGGGGGGCTTTCCTTGACAGTTTTTTCGGGGCCTTGCTATAAAGCGGCACGCTATTGTCAACAGGCCACCCAGCGCACGTTTCATAAGCTTTTCATTACATACTTAGAAACAAACTCAATAGAGAAATAAGGGGACTTAGAGTGAACAAGTCGGAACTGATTGACGCTATCGCCGCATCTGCAGACATCCCGAAAGCTGTAGCCGGCCGTGCGCTGGATGCAGTCATCGAATCCGTCACCGGCGCCCTGAAGCAAGGTGACGATGTAGTACTGGTTGGCTTCGGTACCTTCTCGGTCAAGGATCGCGCCGAGCGTACCGGCCGCAACCCGCAAACCGGCAAGGCGATCAAGATCGAAGCCGCCAAGGTTCCAGGTTTCAAGGCAGGCAAAGGCCTGAAAGACGCCGTCAACTAAGTCGTCTTTCAGCCGGACCCGGCCTGGCCTGGTCCGAGCACGGTGACGGCGGGGCGCAAACGTTCCCGCCTGACACGTTTGCTAAGAAAAGGCGCATCCTCGGATGCGCCTTTCTTTTATCAGGATTCTACCCACGCTCCGCGGTTGTCGACGCAGTGGTACAGCCGTTTCTGGGGGACGCATGCTGCAAAATATCAGGGACAATTCACAAGGTTGGATTGCCAAGACCATCATCGGCCTTATCGTCGTGTTGATGGCGTTGACCGGCTTCGAAGCCATTTTTCAGGCCGCCACCCATAGCCAGGACGCCGCCAAGGTGAACGGCCAGACCATCAGCCAGAACGAGCTGAGCCAGGCGGCCGACATGCAGCGCCGTCAGCTGATGCAACAGTTGGGCAAGGATTTCGACCCAGCGCTGCTGGATGACAAATTGCTGCGTGAAGAGGCCCTCAAGGGCTTGATCAGCCGCAAGCTGCTGCTGCAAGGCGCCGAAGATGCCAAGTTCGCCTTCTCCGAGGCCGCGCTTGATCAGGTGATCCTGCAGACGCCGGAGTTTCAGGTGGACGGCAAGTTCAGTGCCGACCGTTTCGACCAGGTCATCCGCCAGATGGGCTACGGTCGCATGCAGTTCCGCGAGATGCTCGCCGAGGAAATGCTCATCGGCCAGCTGCGCACCGGCCTGGCTGGCAGCAGCTTCGTGACCGATCAGCAGGTTGACGCCTTTGCTCGCCTCGAGAAGCAGACGCGCGACTTCGCCTCCCTGACCTTCAAGGCCGACCCGGCCGCGGTCAAGGTCAGCGAAGAAGAGGTGAAGGCGCACTACGACCAGCACGCCAAGGAGTTCATGTCGCCTGACCAAGTAGTGATCGACTACATCGAGCTGAAGAAGTCGGCGTTCTTCGACCAGGTCAAGGTCACCGACGAAGAACTCAAGGCCCAGTACGAGAAGGAAATCGCCAACCTCGCCGAGCAGCGCCATGCCGCGCACATCCTCATCGAGGTCAACGACAAGGTCACCGAAGCCCAGGCCAAGGCCCGCGCCGAAGAGATCGAGCAGCGCCTGGCCAAGGGTGAAGACTTCGCCGCGCTGGCCAAGGAGTTCTCCCAGGACCCAGGCTCGGCCAACAACGGCGGCGACCTCGGCTTTGCCGGCCCGGGTGTATACGACCCAGCCTTCGAAGACGCGCTCTACAAGCTGCAGGATGGCCAGGTATCGACGCCGGTGCGTACCGAGTTTGGCTACCACCTGATCAAGCTGCTGGGCGTGCAGGCGCCAGAAGTACCGAGCTTCGCCAGCCTGAAGGACAAGCTGGCCCGCGACCTGAAGATTCCGTTGGTCGAGCAGCGTTATGTCGACGCCAGCAAGCAACTGCAGGATGCAGCCTACGAGGCTTCCGACCTGGCCCAGCCGGCCCAGGACCTGAACCTCAAGGTGCACACCTCTGCAGCGTTTGGCCGCGAAGGCGGTGAGGGCATCACGGCCAACCGTTCAGTGGTGCAGGCCGCGTTCTCCGAAGAAGTGCTGGATGAGGGTGCCAACAGCACCGCCATCGAACTCGACCCGGAAACCACTGTAGTGCTGCGTGTCAAGGAGCACCGCAAGCCAGAGCAATTGCCGCTGGAAGCTGTGGCCAAGAACATCAGCGAACACCTGGCCAAAGAGAAGGCGACTGCCGAGCTCAAGGCCAAGGCGGACAAGCTGATTGCCGGCCTGCGTGATGGTTCCATCGCAGCAGGTAGCGTGCATGAAGGGCAAGGCTGGAAAGCTTATGAAGCAGTTACACGTGGTGAGGACGGCATTGACCCGGCCGAGCTGCAGGCGCTGTTCCGCCTGGGCAAGCCGCAAGCCAAGGACAAGCCGGTTTATGGCAGCGTAGTGCTGCGCGACGGTAGCCTGGTAGTACTGCAGCTCAAGGGCGTCAACGAAGGCGCAACTGCCACCGACGAAGAGAAGCAGCAGATCCGCCGCTACCTTGCGTCGCGTGCTGGCCAGCAGGACTTCGCGGCCTACCGCAAGCAGCTGGAAGCCAATGCGGATATCACCCGTTACTAAGGTGATCGCTGCATGAACAAACAGGCCGCCTCGTGCGGCCTGTTTCATTTCGGTTCACGTGAAGGCATGCACGGTCATCGTGTTAGCGCTTCACCCCTTCATAGTTATCCAGCGTATCCCGCGCAATCTCCCGCCCTAGAGCAATCAGCTCCGGCGCCTTGTAGAACTCGAAAAACCGGCAGACCCGTTTAGGCACGTTGATCAGCACGTCTGGCGGATAGCCGGCGATTTTGTACTGTGCCAACGAGGTCTGCATGACCTCGAAGCTCTGGTTGATCAGGTCCAGCAGCGAAGCAGGCCCCACGTTATCGATGATGAACGAACCGGTAGCCGACTTCGGTGCACCCTCGCGCTCCGGTGCCGCCGCCGGTTGCTGGCTTTCCGGGTCGGCGGCATCGTTCAGCCATGGGCTGGGTGGAGCCAGCCCTTCGGCGACGATCTCCTGCTCGATGCGTATCAGCTCCTCGGCCGGCTTGCGCCGAAACGGCAAGCGTGAACCCAGTGAACTCAACAAAGCATCAAAACGCATCTTGAATGCCGCCGGGCGTTCGATCACCGGCAACTGATAGTGCTTCTGGTTGGTGGCGTTGAGGTTGACCGCGATGATCAGGTCGCAATGGCTGGACACCACCGGGACGATTGGCAAGGGGTTGAGGATGCCTCCGTCGACCAGCATGCGGTTGCCTTGCATCACCGGTGTGAACAGGCTGGGGATGGCTGCCGAGGCGCGCATGGCCTGATGCAGGCAGCCCTCCTGGAACCAGATTTCCTGCTGGTTGGTGAGGTCGGTGGCCACTGCTGTGTAAGGAATACGCAGTTGCTCGATGTTGATTTCGCCGACGATCTTGCGGATCTGCCCAAACACCTTGTCGCCGCGAATGGCACCCAGTCGAAAGCTGACGTCGACTAGGCGCAATACATCCAGATAATCCAGGCTTTCGATCCAGTTGCGGTAGTCGTCCAATTTGCCGGCGGAGTAGATGCCGCCAATCACCGCGCCCATGGAGCAGCCGGCGATACAGGCGATGTCGTAGCCGCGGCGCTCGATTTCCTCGATGACGCCGATGTGTGCATACCCCCGGGCTCCGCCCGATCCCAGTACCAGCGCTACGCGTTTACTCATGAACATTCCCCGGCCATTGCCACCATGGTCCTACAATGCACCCATCGCTGCCTGTGCTTCAATGTAGATCGCGCTGAGCTACTGTATTAAAACCGGCCGGAGCCCGCTGGCCGGGCAGGGCACTTTTCAGCTGCCGGGGCGTCGAACAGCCACCGAATTTTCCATTGAGGTATTACTGATGAAAGCCTGGATCTGCCTTCCACTGATTGCCTTGGCCCTTGCCGGCTGTGCGGGCAAGACGGCCTACCGTGACAGCTGCGCGACCCAGCTGGATGCCGCCTGGAAGGAACTGGACCTGGCCAAGGCCGAAGGCTTTGCCGGTGCCGTGAGCTATTCCAAGGCTTTGTCGCTGCTCACCGGGGCCAAGACCCAGCAGCAGTTCGAAGGTTACGAAAGCTGTACCCGCAAAGCTGAAAAGGCGCGCTTCTACATTCGTGAATCGCGCGCCGGGCGTTGACCAAGGAGCGTCCAATGTCTGCCATGCTCGATCATGTCGTAGCTCAGATTCTGGCCGTGCAGGTGCGCCTGCTGGCCTGTCGCGAGCGCTTGGCTGCCAATACCGACAGCGAGGCCTTGCACGACCTGCGTATCACCTTGCGCCGGCTGCGCAGCCTGCTGCGGCCGCTGCGCGGCCTGCCTGGCGTGGAGCAACTGGAAGATGCCGCCAGCGCGCTGGGTACCCTGACCACGCCGCTGCGTGATCGCGAGGTGCTGGCGGCTGAGCTGATCGGGCGCGGCCAAATCGCGGCCGGCCAGCGGCGCCTTCAGGGGCGTGACAAAACCTTCGCCAGTGTCGCTGCTAGCCCACAGCTGGCAAGGGTGCTGGCGATTGTCGACGCGTTTCCACTGTTTCTGCGTGCGGCAGGCCGTGAGGGTTTGGTCAAGTCGCTGGGCAAGCGCATCGACAAACGCCTGGTCAAGCAATGGCGCAGGTTGAACGAAGCGCTGCAGGACCCGGCCCACGATCGTCACCGGCTGCGTTTGCTGATCAAGCGTGCGCGCTATGGCGATGAGGCATACCCGCAGCTCAACCATGCAGGCAAGAAACTGCAGCGTTTGCTGAAGCAGGCGCAGGGCGACCTTGGCAACTGGCACGACCGCCTGCAATGGCTGCTGCAAGTGCGCGATCATGCCGACCTGGCCCCCTGCAAGGCGGCTTGGGAGCATGAGCTGCACGAGGCTGAGCGCCAATCGGATGTGACCCTCGATGCCCTGCAACGGGCGCTGGCGCGGCGCCAGCCCGAAAAATGACCGAAATGCGGGCTGATCCCCCGAGGTTTGCTGGCTAGGATGGGCAGACCTTTTTCGCTGCAGGCAGGAGCCGGCCAATGAATTTCAACCAACTGCTCGACGCCGTGCGGGCCAACCCGAACTCCGTCAGTATCCCGCCCAGCTGGGCCCAGGGCCGCGCTGCCTTTGGCGGGCTGATGGCGGCAATGGTCTATGAAACCATGCGCCTGAAACTCAGCGACAGCCGCCCGGTACGCTCGCTGGCCATCAGCTTTGTGGCGCCAGCGGCGGCAGATGTGCCGATCCGCTTCGAGGTGGAGGTGCTGCGTGAAGGCAAGGCAGTCAGCACCTTGCTGGGCCGCGCCGTTCAGGATGGCCAGGTGGTGACGCTGGTACAGGGCAATTTCGGTGCAGGCCGGCCTTCGGTGGTCGAAGTGCCAGCATTACCGGCGATGGAAATGCCGGCACTCGATGATGCAGCTCCCGAGTTACCGTACATCAAAGGCGTTACCCCGGAGTTCATGCGGCACGTGGCATTGCGCTGGGCAGTGGGCGGGTTGCCGTTCAGTGGCAATCAGTCGCGCAAGATGGGGGGCTGGGTACGGTTGCGGGATGTGGCTGAAGAACAGGTCAACGAAACGCACCTGCTGGCGTTGGTCGATGCCTGGCCACCGAGCCTGATGCCGTTTCTCAAGCAGCCCGCAGCGGGCAGCACGCTGACCTGGACCATCGAATTCATTCAGCCCACGGCGAAGCTATCGACCCTGGACTGGTGCCGGTATTGCGTAGAGACCGAGCATGCGCGGGATGGTTATGGGCATGCTGCTGCGGCGTTGTGGACCGCAGGGGGTGAATTGCTGGCCTTGAGCCGCCAGACCGTCACCGTGTTTGCCTAACCCGTAACCACAGCGATTGCGCGCATGATCGTCACGTCAATGGCGGTGCTTGTGCCGCTCCCGCCAGGCCTTCCACCAAGCCCCGCTGAGTACAAAGCGCGGGAAGGTGATGAACTGCTCGGTCAGTAAGCGTTGCATGGCATCCTGGCGGTTGGCGAATGGCTCGGGCTGTTCGGCTTCCAGGCGGTGGCCATGGCGCTGCAGGCCGAGGCCGGCGATCAAGGCAATGATACCCACCGCGATCTGGCCCAGGTCGAGACCGAAGAGGCCGGACAGCACCAGCAGAGCCCCCAGGATGAACAACGGCACGGCAATCAGGTGCAGCACCAGATTGGTCGGGTGGCGGTGGTTATGGTGGTAGCCGCGCCATTGCCAGGCGGGCAGGTTGGGCAGGCGTTTGCTCATGGGTAATTCCTCTCGGTCATGCCCAAAGCTTAGTGCGGCCCCCGAGCGGGGGCCAATCGAGGCTGGCTATGGTGGCTATAGCTTGAGCTGGCCAATGGCTTTGCTCAGTTCGCCTGCCAGGGTCGCCAGTTCGCTGCTGGTGGTCGCCGAGCTCACTGTCTGCTGCACAGTCTGCTCGGTGACATCGCGGATGCTCACCACCGCGCGGTTCATTTCCTCGGCCACCTGGCTTTGCTGCTCGGCCGCCACAGCAATCTGGGTATTGCTTTCGCGCATTTGCGCCACGGCACCGGTGATTTCGGCCAGCGCCTCACCGGCTTCCTGTGCCTGGCGCACGCAGTCGTCGGCCTTGTACGAGCTTTCCTGCATGAACTCCACTGCATCGCGGGTGCCCGACTGCAGGGCCGAAACCATGGTGGTGATCTCGTCTGTGGAGGATTGCACGCGTTTGGCCAGGTTGCGCACTTCATCGGCCACCACGGCAAAGCCGCGCCCCAAGTCACCGGCGCGCGCTGCTTCGATGGCGGCGTTGAGCGCCAGCAGGTTGGTCTGTTCGGCAATACTGTGGATCACACTGACCACGCCGTTGATTTTCTGGCTGTCTTCAGCCAGCTGACGAATCATCTCGGCAGTTTGCTGCACGCCACTGGAAAGCCCGGAAATCGAATCCTGCACCCGGCTGACCACCTCTTTGCCACTGCCGGCCAGGGTGTCGGCGGATTGTGACAAGTCGCGGGTGGCGCCGGCGTGCTGGGCAATGTGGTGCACCGTCGCCGACATTTCGTTGATGGCGGTGGCCGCTTGATCGGTTTCGCTCTGTTGGCCAAGCATGCCGTGGCGCACGTCGCTCATGCTGGCGGCCAGGCGTGCGGCACCTGAGTCCAACTGTGCAGCGGTATGGGCGACGGTGCTGACCACGCGGTGATAGGTTGCCTGCATGGCGTTGAAGGCCCCGGCCATCTGGCCGACCTCGTCGCCACAGGCTAGCGGTACCCGAGCCGCCAGGTCGCCGGTTTTTTCCACGTGCAGCATCACGTCCTTGAGGGTATTGAGCTGGCTGAGCAGGAAGCGGATCAGCAGTTGTGAGGCGCCGAGCATGGCCAGCATCAATATCAGCACGCACACCGCGTAATTGCTGAAGCGATCGAAGAATACCTGGCGCAGGCTGGGCGACTGGGCCAGCACGGCAACCTGCTGGTCGCCGTTGCGCAGTACCTGTGCGCCGCGCAGCGGGTTGTCACCGAGGATCCAGGCGCTGGGCAGTGCAACCCAGCCCTGGGCGTTGCGCAGGGCTTCAAGGGCCTCACCGGCGAAGGTTGGCGTTTGCCCGGCCGACCAGCTGATGACGTTGGCCGGGCGCGGCAGTGCTTGCCCGGCCGGCCAGGCAGCCAACAACTGGGCTTGCGCGGCCGCTTGCTCCTGCGCTGCCTCGGCGCGTGCGCGTTGCTCCAGGTGCACGGCATACAGCACCAGCAGCAAGGTGGTCACAAAGGCCACCGCGTTGACGGCCCAGAATTTGTACTTCAAGGAAACGTTGCTAAGCCAGGCACCCATGGGCAGGTCTTCTCTGAGTTGAGCGGAAACAATATTGGCAAGGTGCCATCATTGTGCCTGTATCACTCAGGTCCGTTGTTGATATGCGTCAAATTCAGATTTGGAAAAATGCCCGCGCCGTCGCTGTGGTATGCGCCGCGGTCTGCTCGGCCGACTCACCTCGATGCAGGGCCACTTCGCGCAAGACCTCCGGCAGAAACGCCGGCTCGTTACGGCCGTTTTTTGGCTTGGGCCGCAGGCTGCGCGGCAGCAGGTAGGGCGCGTCGCTTTCCAGCATCAGCCGGCCTTGCGCAATGTTGCCTACCAGAGGGTGCAGGTGGGTGCCGCGGCGTTCGTCGCAAATCCAGCCCGTAATGCCGATATGCAGGTCCATGTCCAGATAGGCGAACAGTGCTTCGCGCTCACCGGTAAAGCAGTGCACCACCGCGCCGGTCAAGTGGTCGCGGTAATCCTTGAGGATTGCCAGCAAGCGTTCGCTGGCATCACGCTCGTGCAGGAACACCGGCAGGCGCAGCTCCACAGCCAGGGCCAGCTGGGCTTCCAGGGCTTTTTCCTGCAGCGGGCGAGGGGAGAAGTCGCGGTTGAAATCCAGGCCGCATTCGCCCACGGCGCGCACGCGCGGTTCATTCAGCAACAGGCGCAGCTGGCGCTCGCTGTCGGCATCCCAGGCTTTGGCGTCATGAGGGTGCACGCCGGCCGTGGCGAACAGGTGCGCACTGTTCGGGTCCAGCTGCTGGCACAGCGCCAACGCCTGTTCGCTGACGGCCAGGCTAGTGCCTGTCAGCACCATTTGCGTAACCCCGGCCTCAAGTGCGCGCTCGACGATTGCTGCCTGTTGGTCGTGGAAACTGCTGTTGGTCAGGTTGACGCCGATATCGATCAGTTGCATGGTGCTATCTCGTGCCGCGGGGCGGCCAGCATAGCAAAAACCGCGTTTTTCTGAAAAAACCAAGAACTTCATGCTGTTGCCGTGGTCTTTTACCGTCATTTATCACTTGGCGGTGCAACCCATGGATGCCGCCCACCGACCACGGACACGTTTGCGCATGCTGCGATGCTGGCTTGTTTTCCTGCTGACGCTTGGGCTGGTCCTTGCCGGTCCGGCACAGGCGCGCGCGCCGGGGCCGCAGCAGAATATTCCGCCAGCCAAGGTGCGTGACCTGCAGCAGATTCGCACCAGCAAAGTGCTGCGGGTGCTGGTCAACCAAAGCCGCAACAGCTCGGGTGAAGTCAAGGGCGAGCCGGTCGGCATTGAGTATTATCGCCTGCGTGCCCTGGAGCATTACCTCAATGCTCGTACCGACGACGACCAGCAGATCCAGCTGAAACTCATCCCAAGGGCCAAGGAGCAGTTGCTGGGCGCCTTGGCCCGTGGCGAGGGTGACCTGGCTGCGCCTGGCGAACTGCTCGACCCCAGCACGGTGCGCGGCGTCAGCAGCAGTGCGCCGATACTCGACCAGGTGCCGTTGATGCTGGTCGGGCGTAAAGGCGAGCGAAGCTTCAGCAAGGTCGAGCAGTTGTCCGGGCGTACCGTGGCCTTGACCAGCGCCAGCGCCGCCGGGCCAATGATCCAGCAGGTCAACCAGCAACTGGCGCTGCGCAAGCGGCCGCCAATCAAGGTGGAGTGGGTCGATTCGACGCTGGCGGTGGAGGACGTGCTGGAGATGGTACAGGCTGGCATCTACCACCTGACCGTAGTCGAGCAGCCTATTGCCCGCCGATGGGCGCGGGTTATGCCGCGGCTGCGCCTGGACAGCCGGGTGCACCTGGGGGCGCCGCAAGCCATGCGCTGGTATGTGGGGCGTGATGCGCCGCAATTGTTGGCGACAGTCGATCACTTCCTGCAAGGTTACCGCGCGCCTGACAACCAGGATGCCGCGTTCGAGCGCATCTACCGCCGTCAGTATCGGGTGCACAACCCGTTGGCCAGCAAGGACCGCCAGCGCCTGGCCTCGGTGCGGGCGGTGCTGCAGAAGCATGGTCAGGCGCAGCAGATCGACTGGCTCAACCTGGCTGCGCTGGCCTTCAAGGAGTCGACGCTCAACCCGGCCGCACGCGGCACCGGTGGTGCCCATGGCCTGATGCAGATCACCCCTTCGGCCGCCCAGCGCGTGGGGGTGAGCAACACCGCGACGGTGGATGGCAATGTCCAGGCCAGTGCTCGATACCTGGCGCTTATCCGGCGCAAGTTCTTCGCCAGTGCCAAGATCAACGAGCGTGAGCGCATGGCCTTTGTGCTGGCAGCCTACAATCTTGGCCCCGAGCGGGTCCAGGCCATGCGCGCCGAGGCTCGGCGGCGTGGGCTCAACGGTAACCAGTGGTTTTTCCAGACCGAACGCATCGCCATGGAGCAGGTGGGTATGGGGCCAGTCAATTTCGTCAACAGCGTCAACAAATACTACCTGGCGTTCAACCGCGAACGGGTCGCGCTGGAGCGCGTAGCGAAGCGTTGATGTATCGAATTTGTAGATTGTTATGTTGGGCTTTTTGCGATTTTCATATCAGTAGAATTGATTATGATGGCGCTCATCCCAACACAACTTCCTCGCTTCAAGGACGCTCCGACATGAACAACACTACCCTCAACGCCCTGTTCTCTACCCGTGCTGGCGCTGGCCTCAGCGTTATCCGCATCCTGGTCGGCATCATTTTCATGGCGCATGGTGCGCAAAAACTCTTCGGCCTGTTCGGTGGCTATGGCCTGGAAGGCACCGGCCAATGGATGGAAAGCATCGGCCTGGCCCCGGGTTACCTGATGGCCCTGCTGTCCGGTAGTGCCGAGTTCTTCGGCGGCCTGGCTCTGGTGGTTGGCCTGCTGGCTCGTCCAGCGGCGCTGGCGCTGACCGTGACCTTGGTGGTGGCGATCTTCTCGGTGCACATCGGCAATGGCCTGTTCATGTCCAACAACGGCTATGAGTTCGCCTTGGCGCTGCTGGCCGGTACCGTTGCCGTCATGATCGAAGGCGCAGGCCGCTTCTCGCTCGACCGCCTGATCGCCCGCTGATACTGCGCAAGCGGCAAGATACAAGCCTCAAGCCGAAAGTGATCGGTTTGAGGCTTGTATCTTGCCGCTTGTAGCTCTAGCATACCGCCTGCGCCGATTTAAACAGCTACTTGCGGGGCGCAGGAAAGCCCCACCTCCGGGCCATCCGAAATACCGCTAAAGCGCTGGTTCGGTGACGCCTCCCACCGCTGCCCAGCGGGATTCGCGAGGCGGAGAGAAGCTCCATGAGTTGCCCACGTACCAGTGTCTGTTTGAGCCCTTTGCCTGCCAACCAGGCGTCCCGCACACCGCGCATCCTGCTCGGTGGCCAGCATCAGCCCACCCTTTTGCGTCATCTCGATGGCCTGTCACGGCGCAAGGGCCAGGCGCGTGCCTTTCTGATTCAGTTCGCCGATAGCGGCTGCTACCTCGCGCAGTATGGCACTGACCGTTTCGACCTGGCCGTGATCCAGGCGCCAGCGCTGGAGGAGGCTGCCGAAGTCATCGGCCACCTCACCCGCATCGCGCGCCAAGGCCTGATTACCCGCCGCTGAGGAGTGCGCTGTTGAGCACCAACATCATCACCACGGAAGGCCATGAGGCGCTGAAGAAGGAGCTGGACCACCTGTGGCGGGTGTATCGGCCGGAAATCACCCAGAAAGTCGCCTGGGCGGCGTCGCTGGGAGACCGTAGCGAGAACGCCGACTATCAGTACAACAAGAAGCTACTGCGCGAAATCGACCGCCGAGTGCGTTACCTGCGCAAGCGCCTTGAAGATGTGAAGGTGGTGGCGTACTCGCCGCAGCAGGAGGGCAAAGTGTTTTTCGGTGCCTGGGTCGAAATCGAGAACGATGAGGGCGAGACCATGAAGTTTCGCATTGTCGGCTATGACGAGATCTACGGGCGCAACGATTACATTTCGATCGACTCGCCCATGGCCCGCGCCTTGTTGAAGAAGGAGGAGGGCGATGAGGTGGTGGTGCATACACCTACTGGTGAAGCGACCTGGTATGTGAACAGCATCAGCTACGGGTGATGAGTTGACGTTACCTGTGCCCGCCTCTTCGCGGGCACAGGCAGCCATCAAGTGTCGCGTAGAACCGCCAGCGGGCTAGCATTCAAGGCCCGTCGCGTCCCCAGTACCCCCGCACCCCCCACCAGCAACGCCCCCGCAAGCGGCAACACCAGCAACCACGGATGTGGGCTCCATTGCAGGTCAAAGGCGTAGCGGTACAGCACCAGGGTAATCAGTTCGCAGCCCACTGCAGCCAACAGCCCGCTGGCCGCTCCCAGCAAACCGAATTCGATACGCCGAGCCTTGACCAGCAACGGCCGCGCCGCCCCCAGGGCGCGCAGCAAGGCGCCCTGGCGAATGCGTTCGTCCAGTGTGGCCTGCAAGCCTGCGAACAGCACCGCCAGCCCGGCCGCCAGTACGAACAGCAGCACATACTCCACCGCCAGGGTCACCTGGGCGAGGATGCTGCGCAGCTGGTCGAGCAAGGCATCCACCTGCAGGATGGTCACTGCCGGAAACGCCCGTGACAGCGCCACCACATCCAGGTCATGCCCCGGTGCCAGGTAGAAGCTGGTCAGGTAGGTGGTCGGCAGCCCTTGTAGCGTGCCGGGCTGGAAGATCATGTAGAAATTCGGCTGGAAGCTGTCCCAGTGCACGCTACGCAGGCTGCTGACGCGGGCCTGGCGCTGCTGGCCGCCGATGTCGAATGTCAGCAGGTCGCCCATGTGCAGTTTCAGGCTGCTGGCCAGTTCCGCTTCCACCGATACCCCGGGGATTTCGTTGTCGGCTGGCAAGGCTTGCCACCAGCTGCCGGCGGTCAGCGCGTTGCCTTCGGGCAATTCGGCGGCCCAGGTCAGGCTGAGGTCGCGCTGTACGGCGCGCTCGCCTGCCGAGTCCTTGCTGACGATCTGCTGTACCGGCTGCTCGTTGATCTGCACCAGGCGCCCGGGCGTCACCGGGTACAGCGGCGCTGAAGTGGCGTTGACCTGGTGCAGGCGTTGAGCGAACGGTTCGCGGTCATCCGGCAGGATGTTCAGGGCGAAATGGTTCGGCGCATCCTTGGGCAACTGCGCTTGCCAGGTGTCGAGCAGTTCTGCGCGCAGCAGGGCGACCAGGGCCATGGCCAGCAAAATCAAGCCGAAGGCCAGGGCCTGGCCGGCGGCAGCCATGGGGTGGCGTAACAGCTGGCCGAGCCCCAGGCGCCAGGTGAGTGGCGCGCCGGCCAGCAGCTGGCGCAGGCTGCGCAATCCGAGTAACAGCAGGCCACCGAGCAATAGTGCAGCGACCAGGCCGCCGCCGAGCAGGGCGAAAGTGAGCAGCAAGTCGAGGCTCAGGCGCCACATGATCAGGCCCAGGGCAAACAGAGCGGCGCCGTACACCAACCAGCTGCTGGGTGGTATCGGTAACAGATCACGGCGCAGTACCCGCAGTGGCGGAACTTGGCCCAGGGCGGCAATTGGCGGCAGGGCGAAGCCGGCCAGTGCAACCAGCCCGGTACCGATACCGGCCAGCGCCGGGATGATGCCACCGGCCGGTACCACGCTTGGCAGCAGGCCGTGCAGCAAGCGGAACAGGCCCAACTGAGCCAGCCAGCCGAGCAGGGCGCCGGCAAAGGCGGCGACGAGGCCGAGCATGGCCAACTGCAGGCAATACAAGCCCAGAGCCTGGCGGCGTGAGAGCCCCAGGCAGCGCAGCAGGGCGCTGGCGTCCAGGCGGCGTGCGGCGTAGCGGCTGGCCGAGAGGGCCACAGCCACGCCGGCCAGCAGCACGGCCACCAGGCTGGCCATGTTCAGGTAGCGTTCGGCCTTGCCCAGCGCGCCGCCGATCTGTTGGTTGCCATCGCGGGTGTCGCGCAGGCGCTGGTTGGCGGCCAGGTCTTTTTCCACGGCTTGGCGGTACCGGGCCAGTGCCTCGGCATCACCGCGCCACAGGTCGCGGTAGGTGACCCGGCTGCCCGGCTGGATCACGCCGGTTGCCCCCAGGTCGGCCAGGTTCATCATCACGCGCGGGGTAAGGCTGTAGAAGTTGTTGGCGCGGTCTGGCTCGTAGGTCAGCACGCGGCTCATGCGCAGGGTTTTCATGCCTACGTCGATGCTGTCACCAATCGCCAGCCCCAGTGCCGCCAGCAGGCGTGGTTCGACCCACGCCTCGCCAGGAGCAGGGCCGCCGCCAGGCGTTTCCTCGGCGTAAGGTGCCGGCGCGCTGCGTACTTGCCCGCGCAATGGGTAGGTGCCGTCGGCGGCCTTGACGCTGGACAGTTGGATGCCGTTATCGCCGCCCACCACACTGGTGAACTCGACCACCTGCGCGTGGCGCAAGCCAAGTGCCGTGCCGGTATCGATCTGTTGCTCGCGGGCGGGGGCACTGCCCTGCAGCACCAGGTCGGCACCCAGGAATTCGCTGGCGCGCAGTTGCATGGCACCGTTAAGGCGGGCGCCGAAATAGCCGATGGCGGTGCTGGCTGCCACCGCCACCAGCAGGGCAAAGAACAGCACGCGTACTTCGCTGGCGCGAATGTCGCGCAGCAACTGGCGCAGGGCCAGGCCGCACAGGCGGGATAACGGCATGTGGTTCATCAGGCTTCCACCGAGGTCACCAGGCGCCCCGCGTCCAGGCGGATCTGGCGGCGGCAGCGCCGGGCCAGGCGTTCGTCATGGGTGACCAGCACCAGGGTGGTGCCGCGCTCCTTGTTCAATTCAAACAGCAAGTCGCTGATGCGCTCACCCGTGTGGCTGTCGAGGTTGCCGGTGGGTTCGTCGGCAAACAACACCGCAGGCTGTGCGGCGAAGGCGCGGGCGATGGCCACCCGCTGCTGCTCGCCGCCCGACAGTTGGCGTGGGGTGTGGCTCAGGCGCTTGCCGAGGCCGACCCGTTCCAGCAGGGTGCGCGCCTGTTCGCGTGCATCGCGGCGGCCGTCCAGCTCCAGTGGCAGCATGACGTTTTCCAGCGCATTGAGGCTGTCGAGCAGTTGGAACGACTGGAACACGAAGCCCACATGTTCGGCGCGCACACGGGCGCGCTGGTCTTCATCCAGTGGCCCCAGGTCATGGCCGGCGAGAATGACCTTGCCAGCGCTGGGCTGGTCGAGGCCCGCGAGCAGGCCGAGCAGCGTCGACTTGCCAGAGCCCGAGGCGCCGACGATGGCCAAGCTGTCACCCTGGGTGAGATCAAGGGAAAGTGCGTGGAGGATGGTCAGGTCGCCTTCCGCGCTGGGGACCACTTTGCTAAGGTTCTGCGCAACGAGAATGCTGGGGCTCATGGAGAATCCGATGCGAGTGTGGTGGTTGAGTGCCGGTCTGGCCCTGTATTGCCTGGCCCAGAGCGCGGCGGCGGGAACGCTGCTGATTGTTGGCGATAGTATCAGCGCCGGTTTTGGCCTGGATACCCGCCAGGGTTGGGTGTCTCTCTTGCAGACCCGCCTCAAGGACGAAGGTTTCGATGACAAAGTGGTCAATGCATCGATCAGCGGTGACACCAGCGCAGGCGGCCAGGCACGGCTGCCGGCGCTGCTTGCAGCCCATAAACCCAGCCTGGTGGTGTTGGAGCTGGGCGGTAACGATGGCCTGCGCGGGCAGCCGCCCGCGCAATTGCAACAAAATCTTGCGTCGATGATCGAGCGTTCGCGCCAGGCTGGTGCCAAGGTACTTTTGTTGGGCATGCGCCTACCGCCCAATTATGGTGTGCGCTACACCACCGCATTTGCCAACGTGTATGAACAGCTGGCAGCGGACAAGCAGGTGCCCTTGGTGCCGTTTTTCCTTGAAGGGGTAGGGGGCGTGCCTGAGCTGATGCAGGCCGACGGCATCCATCCGGCGCAGGGTGCCCAGCAGCGCCTGCTGGAAAATGCCTGGCCAGCGATAAAACCCTTGCTGTGAAGCTTTAAACGAGGGCGCCTTTCGGCTAATGTTGCGCCCCCCGTTTCGAGTGCCCCCAATGCCGCGCCCTGCCTGGTCCCTGTTTGCCTACCAACTGATCGAGCCTGACGAGCAGCTCGACTTGTTCGCCTGCCAGGAAATCCGTGTTCACCTCGTGGCCCGCCAGCTTGAGCTGGGTGTGCCAGTCGACCGTACCTTGTGCGGTGGTCTGCTACCTGCGCAGCCGCGCTGGTCGGGGGTGCCGCGCTCGATCTACCGCGATGGCCGCCTGTGTGACCTATGCCGTGCCATCCTCGATGCCCAGCGACGCGGCATGCGCCCGGTGTGGCCTGAGCTGCATGGCAGCTGAACGGCAAGCACCTTTCATCATCTGAAACGCTTGCATGACGCCAATGCCTCCCGCTTGCACTGGCGCGGGTGTACAATCGATCCTCTTGACCCACCTTTCGAAGGATTTACCGGATGTTGCCGCGCTTTCCTGCCGTCACCCGTAGCCTGTCCCTGGCCGCCCTGCTGGTAGCGGGCCCCGCTGCTGCGCTGGAGCTGCCACTGCCACCGCCCGGTGAAGACATCGTCGGCCAGGTGCATGTGATCAAGGCAAAGTACGAGGACACGTTCGCCGATATCGGCACCGCCAACGACCTCGGCTACCTGGAAATGATTGCCGCCAACCCGGGCGTCGACCCCTGGCTGCCGGGCGCCGGCACCGAAATCATCCTGCCGACCCGTTACGTCTTGCCGCCGGGCCCGCGTGAAGGCATCGTCATCAATCTGGCCGAGTACCGCCTGTATTACTTCCCGAAAGGGCAGAACGTGGTACATACCTTCCCGCTGGGTATTGGCCGGGAGGGTTGGGGTTCGCCGATCGCCAACACCAAGATCACTGCCAAGACGCCAAACCCGACCTGGACGCCGCCTGCCTCGATTCGCAAAGAGCACGCAGCGGACGGTGACATCCTGCCCGCCGTGGTGCCGGCTGGCCCGGACAACCCGCTGGGGCCGTTCAAGTTCACCTTGGGCGTGCCGGGCTACCTGATCCACGGTTCGAACAAGAAGTTCGGCATTGGCATGCGTACCAGCCACGGTTGCTTCCGCATGCTCAACAACAACGTGCTGGAACTGTCGAAGATGGTGCCGGTGGGTACTCCGGTACGCATCATCAACGAGCCGTACAAGTTTGGTATCAGTGGCGGCAAGGTCTATCTTGAGGCACACACGCCGCTGGATGACCAGGGTAACCCGTCAGTGGTGGACAAACACACCGCCGTTATCAATGCCTTGCTCAAGCGCGAAGACCTGGCCAATAACCTGCGCATGAACTGGGACATGGTGCGTGACGTGGTGGCTGCAGAAGATGGCATGCCGGTAGAAATTGCCGTGCCCGTGGAAAACCAGGGTGGCACACCAATGGTTACGAGCATTCCGCCCGAACTGCAGTAAGGTAATCGCGACACACCCGGGCCTGCCTTAGTGCAGGCCTTTTCGTACCCGCCTGACGCGTTTGCCCGTTTCACAGGCAATAAAAAAGCCGACCCACAAGTGGGTCGGCTTCTTAACAATCCGTGAGGATTATTACTTGCGGCTGGCTTTGTCCAGCATACGCAGAGCGCGCTCGTTGGCTTCGTCAGCGGTCTGCTGAGCCTTCTGAGCGGCTGCCAGTGCGTCGTCAGCCTTACGGTAGGCTTCGTCAGCACGGGCTTGAGCGCGAGCTGCTGCGTCTTCAGTCGCAGTCAGACGAGCTTCGGTTTCTTTGGATACGCTGCTGCAACCGGTAGCCAGAACTGCGGCCAGAGCCAGAGCAGAGAATTTCAGAACGTTGTTCATCGTGTTCCCCTTCAAGGACTTTCTATTAAATAGCCATCTCTCAGGAAAGAGAAACTGGCCGGCGTACATAGTACCCATTACTTGTAGTAAGTAAACTGACCGAGCGCAAGAACTGCAAAAAAAATGTTGCTTGACCCTGCGCCGACAAGATTTGCGACGCTTCTGTGAAAAAAACGTGCAGGGTTCGCAAGCGATTGTAGTACAGGAACTTTTTTGTTGAACTAAGGGTGACTTTAACTGTCCCTCAGCGTCTTAAGCCCTAGAACATCCGGCGGCTGTTGGGTGGGATGGGGAAAGTCGCCCTGATGCCATTTTGGCCATTTTTAACCGCCGCCACCTTGAGCAATCACGCTCGCGGCGCCTACTATCTTGTGAGTGCCAGAGGATCCGAACGATTACAATCGTCCAGTGGTCGAAGGGGCAACAGGTGGCGTAGAGATTCTGTGCCGGATAAACAACCATCGGTTAAGGTATGGGTCTGCCGAGAAGACCTGCAAGGAGTAGTGATGAGCGAAGCGCTGACCATCCACCATGACCAGGCGGGTCATCAGTTCGAGACCAACGTGGACGGTCATCGTGCCTATCTGACGTACATGGATTTGGGCAAGCAGACGCTGGACATCTATCGCACCTTCGTGCCCAACGCCCTGCGCGGCCGCGGGATCGCTGCCGCTTTGACCGAACGAGCCTTGGAGTACGCCGAGCAGATGGGCTACACGGTGATTCCGTCCTGCTCGTATGTGGAGCGCTACATGGAGCGCCAGCAGCGGCATTCAAGCAAAGCCTGAGCAGGCACCAGACACCAAAACGCCGGGCATTGCCCGGCGTTTTTCGTTGTTGCAATGCTTAGCCGCGCTTGCGCTGCGGCAGCACATCTTTCAGCTTGGTACGCATGCTGCGCAGGGTCTTCTCGGTAGCCGACCAGTCGATGCAGGCGTCGGTGATCGACACACCATACTGCAGCTCGTCCAGGTTTTTCGGTATCGACTGGCAGCCCCAGTTCAGGTGGCTTTCGACCATCAGGCCGATGATCGACTGGTTGCCTTCGAGGATCTGGTTGGCAACGTTTTCCATGACCAGCGGTTGCAGGGCCGGGTCCTTGTTGGAATTGGCATGGCTGCAGTCGACCATGATGTTGGCCTTGATCTTGGCCTTGGCCAGGTCCTGTTCGCACAGGGCAACGCTGACCGAGTCGTAGTTCGGCTTGCCGTTGCCGCCGCGCAGTACCACGTGGCCGTAAGGGTTGCCCTTGGTGGTAACGATCGATACACCGCCTTCCTGGTTGATACCCAGGAAGCGATGCGGCTTGGACACCGACTGCAAAGCGTTGATGGCAACGGTCAGGCCGCCGTCGGTGCCGTTCTTGAAGCCGACCGCCGAGGACAGGCCCGAGGCCATCTCGCGGTGGGTTTGCGACTCGGTGGTGCGAGCACCAATGGCCGACCAGCTGATAAGGTCTTGCAGGTATTGCGGGGAAATCGGGTCGAGCGCCTCGGTGGCAGTCGGCAGGCCCATTTCAGCCAGGTCCAGCAGCAGCTGGCGGCCGATGTGCAGGCCGTCCTGGATCTTGAACGAGTCATCCAGGTATGGGTCGTTGATCAGGCCTTTCCAGCCGACGGTGGTGCGTGGCTTTTCGAAGTACACGCGCATGACCAGGTACAGCGTATCGGACACTTCTTCGGCCAGCACTTTCAGGCGCTCGGCATACTCGTGGGCGGCCTTGATGTCGTGGATCGAGCAAGGGCCGACCACGACGAACAGGCGATGGTCCTTGCCGTCGAGAATATTGCGCACCACTTCACGGCCGGCAGTCACGGTCTGCAGGGCCTTGGCGCTGAGGGGGATTTCCTTCTTGAGCTGATCAGGGGTGATCAGGGTCTCGTTGGAGGCAACGTTCAAGTCATCGATCGGTAAATCAGCCATCGTGTTACTCGTCAGGTCACGGGTGCCGGCCGCCAACAATCCCCGTGCGGCCCAGCAGCAAGAATAATCGCAGCGGGGAGCCGAACCTTAGCGCGTTACAGGTGGCGCGACAATGGGCTAAGCCCAGTCATTGTGGGGTTTTTCCCTGTTCGAGGGGGTTGCGCGCGAATGGGCTGCCCAGCGCGTCTCAACCTGTGTAAAAAGAGGGCTGACCCTATAGCTGGAGATTGGCATGGATTCGAACACCCCGCGCATCGGCATCATCGGCAGTGGCGCCATTGGCGGCTTTTATGGGTTGATGCTGGCCCGGGCCGGTTTCGATGTGCATTTTCTGCTGCGCAGCGAGTATCAGGCCGTTCGCGAGCAGGGGCTTAGCCTGGACAGTGCCGTGCATGGCACGCTGCAAATGAAGGTGCAGGCTTACGTCAATGCCGCCGACATGCCGCCGTGTGACTGGCTGCTGATCGGTGCCAAGGCCACCAGCAACGCGCAGCTTGCGCCGTTGATCGTCCAGGCCGCTGCGCCCGGCGCCAAGGTGGTGCTGTTGCAGAATGGCCTGGGTGTGGAGGAACAGTTGCGCTCGGCCTTGCGCAGCGACATGCATCTGCTTGGCGGCCTGTGCTTCATCTGTGTCAATCGCCAGGCACCGGGTGTAATCCGTCACCAGGCTCTAGGTGCGGTCAATCTGGGGTACCACAGCGGGCCGGCCATTGATGGTGGCGCCGCGCTGGTCGCGGAAGGCGCCGGGTTGTTCCAGGCCGCGGGCATCGATTCGCAGGCCATGCCGAACCTGGCCCTGGCTCGCTGGCAGAAGTTGGTGTGGAACGTGCCTTACAACGGCCTGTCGGTGCTGCTGGGGGCGAGCACCACGCCGCTGATGGCCGAGCGCCATAGTCGCGAGCTGATCCAGGCCTTGATGGCCGAGGTGGTGCAGGGGGCGGAAGCCTGTGGCCATGTGTTACCGGAGGGCTACGCCGAGCACTTGTTCCAGGTGACCGAGCGCATGCCCGACTACTGGCCGAGCATGTACCACGACCATGCCCACCAGCGCCCCCTTGAACTGCAGGCTATCTATGCCGAGCCGCTGGCACGCGCTCGGGCGGCGGGGTGCAGCCTGCCACGCATGGAGATGCTGTATCAGGCGCTGAGTTTCATCGACAGCAGTGATCGGCCCCACTGAAGGCGGCTTCGGCCTTGGCGGCACTCGCTGTGGGTCGCTCCAGCCCACGCCAGCAGCGCGCCGGACGGCAAAGCGTGCATCCGGCGCGCTGCTAAGCTGAAGCTTGCTCTGCCGCTGCGGCAGTCGAGGAGGTCGAATGATCCGCTCCATGCTGTACGCCACCGACCTCGGTGTCTACGCCCCTTTCGTGATGCAGCACGCGCTGGCGTTGGCGCGCACGTTCAACGCCGAATTGTATGTGATTCACGCGGTAGAGCCGATGGGCCAGTTCGCCGAATCCCTCCTGCAAAGCTACCTCGATGAGCAGACGCTCGACCAGTTGCATAGCCAAGGCGTGAACACGGTGATGGCGAATATAGAGCAGCGGGTGCTGGAAAGCTTTCGCGACGAGCTAGGTGAAGAAGCCGATCTGGCGGTGATCAAAGCCGTGCGGGTACGGCAGGGCGACCCGGCCCAAGTGATTCTCGACCAGGCGCAGCGGCTAAGCGTCGACCTGTTGATATTCGGTAGCCACAGCGCCGGTGCCGGGGTGGACGTACCGCTGGGGCGCACGGCGGTGCGGCTGCTGCAATTGTCGCCGGTGCCGGTGTACATGGTGCCTTTGGCGCAGCACCTGGGGCGTAGGAAAACATGAAGATGGCTGTAGGCCATTTCCGGCTGGCGCGTAACAAAATAGTTCTAGATTTATTTCCAGAACCACTAATATAGTTATATATCGTCGCTGCCTGCTGCCGCGGACTCATCGCTGAACCGAGGGGAACCTATGAAGCTTCAACAACTGCGCTACATCTGGGAAGTGGCGCACCATGACCTCAACGTCTCCGCGACGGCGCAGAGCCTGTATACCTCCCAGCCAGGTATCAGCAAGCAGATCCGCCTGCTCGAAGACGAACTGGGTGTTGAAGTCTTTGCCCGCAGTGGCAAGCATCTGACCCGCGTTACTCCGGCCGGTGAGCGCATCATCAATACCGCAGGCGAAATCCTGCGCAAGGTCGAGAGCATCAAGCAGATCGCCCAGGAGTTCTCCAACGAGAAGAAGGGCACGCTGTCCATTGCCACTACCCATACCCAGGCGCGTTATGCACTGCCGCCGGTAATCAGCAGTTTCATCAAGCAATACCCGGAAGTGTCCCTGCACATGCATCAGGGCTCACCCATGCAGATTGCCGAGATGGCTGCGGACGGTACGGTCGACTTCGCTATCGCTACCGAGGCGCTGGAGCTGTTCGGCGACCTGATCATGATGCCGTGCTACAAGTGGAACCGTTGCGTGGTGGTGCCGCAAGGTCACCCACTGGCCAAGCTGCCGAAGCTGACCCTGGAAGCCGTTGCCGAATACCCGATCGTTACCTACGTGTTCGGTTTCACCGGGCGTTCGAAGCTGGACGAAGCCTTCAACCACCGAGGCCTCACGCCGAAAGTTGTATTCACCGCGGCTGACGCCGACGTGATCAAGACCTATGTACGCTTGGGGTTGGGCGTGGGCATCGTTGCTGGCATGGCCGTGGATGCCAAGCTCGACAGTGACCTGGTGGCCCTGGACGCCAGCGAGCTGTTCGAAGCCAGCATTACCAAGATCGGCTTCCGCCGTGGCACCTTCCTGCGTGGCTTCATGTGCGACTTCATCGAGAAGTTCGCCCCGCACCTGACCCGCGAAGTGATGGCCAAGGCGATTCAGTGCCATAACAAGCAGGAGCTGGAAGAACTTTTCGAAGGCGTCGAACTGCCAGTGCACTGATTCAAGAATGCTGGGGCTGCATAGCAGCCCCGGCTATTTCAAGCCTTGCTGATCAGGTTGCCCGCGTGCAACCCGCATTCCTTCTGCGTCGACTCTTCCCACCACCAACGCCCTTCACGCTCATGCTGGTTCGGCAGCACCGGCCGGGTGCACGGCTCGCAACCAATGCTGATGAAGCCGCGTTCATGCAGGCTGTTGTAAGGCAGTTCAAGCATGCGGATATAGCCCCACACCTCTTCACTGCTCATCTGCGCCAGCGGGTTGAACTTGTACAGCGTACGTTCAGGGGTGGAGAAGGCACTGTCGATTTCCAGTGCCGCCACCTGGCTGCGGGTGCCCGGGCTCTGGTCGCGGCGCTGGCCGGTAGCCCAAGCGCTGACGGTGGCCAACTTGCGGCGCAACGGCTCGATCTTGCGAATGCCGCAGCACTCCCCATGGCCATCCTTGTAGAAGCTGAACAGGCCCTTTTCCTTGACGAACGGGTCGAGCTTGGCCCGATCAGGGCTGAGGATTTCGATCGGCAGGTTGTACTGCTCGCGTACCTGGTCGATGAACCGGTAGGTCTCCGGGTGCAGGCGACCGGTGTCGAGGCTGAACACCTTGACTTGCTTGTTCAGCTTCCAGGCCATGTCGACCAGCACCACGTCCTCGGCGCCGCTGAAGGAGATCCACAGGTCATCACCAAAATGCTCGAACGCGAGCTTGAGAATGTCCTGTGGGGACTTGTTGGCGTAGGTCGCGGCCAGGGCGGCGACGTCGAAGGGTTGGCTCATCAGGCGGTTTCCATCTTGGCTGTGGCGCTGTGCGCTCGTAATGAGGTGATGGTAACAAAAAAACGCGGGCTAGACGGACTCACAAGCCCTGCAAGGTTTGCATCAGCACCCGCACTTTAGCGATCGACTCTTCATATTCGGCCTGCCACTCGGAGTCGGCTACCACCGCGCCGCCGCCCCAGCAACTGACCTGGCCGTCCTTGACCAGCAGGCTGCGAATGGCAATGGAGCTGTCCATCTCGCCGCGCACATCCACATACAGCATAGAGCCGCAGTACAGCGCACGGCGCGATGGCTCCAGCTCGTCGATGATCTGCATGGCGCGGATTTTCGGTGCACCGGTGATCGAGCCGCCGGGGAAGCTGTCGCCGATCAGGTCCAGCGCGTCCTTGTCGCTGGCCAGCTGGCCGGTGATGCTGCTGACCAGGTGGTGGACGTTGGGGTAGCTCTCCAGGCTGAACAGCTCCGGTACCTGCACTGAACCGATTTTGCAGGTGCGCCCCAAATCGTTGCGCAGCAGGTCGACGATCATCAGGTTTTCCGAGCGGTCCTTGGGGCTGTGCAGCAACTCTTCGGCATTGCGCGTGTCTTCGGTCGGGTCGCTGGCGCGTGGGCGGGTGCCCTTGATGGGTCGGGTTTCCACCTGGCCCTGGTTGACGCGAATGAAGCGTTCAGGCGAAAAGCTCAGTAAGGCGCTGCCGTCGGCCAGTTGCTGGTAGCCGGAGAACGGCGTTGGGCAGGCCTGGCGCAGGGCCTGGTAGGCGCGCCACGGGTCGCCCTGGCAGGGCGCGCGGAAGCGTTGGGTGAGGTTGATCTGGTAGCAGTCACCGGCCTGGATGTAGCGTTGTACCTGGTCAAAGGCTGCTTTGTACTGCTCGGGCTGCAGGTCGCCGGCCATCGGCGCGAGCAGCTGGAACTCGCCGGCTTCGGCGTTGATTTCGCCTTGGAACAGGCTGATCAGGCGTTGGCGTTCGTCAGCTGCCAGGTTTGGGTGAAACACCAGTTGGCTGGTGCCGAGCAGATGGTCGCTGACCAATGCCCAAGCGTACAGGCCCAGTTGGGCGTCTGGCAGGCCGAGGTCGTCCACGGCATGGCTTGGCAGGTGTTCTAGGCGGCGTCCGAAGTCATAGCTCAGGTAGCCGATCAGGCCGCCGGCGAAGGGCAGTTCTACACCGTCGGGCAAGTCGGCGTAACCCAGTTGAGCCAGGCCGACCCGCAGGCGCTGAAGGAAGGCGCGGCCTTCTTCGTGCGGGTGCGCTCGCAACTGTTGCAGCGGCCAGGCGCTGAGCAGGTCGAAGCGGCCGCGTTCGGCGCCAGGGCGGGCGCTGTCGAGCAGAATTGCGCCGGGGGCCTGGCGCAGGCGGGCGAAATAGGCGGCAGGGTCGGGCTGGTAGGGCAGGGGGTAAAGCGTACAGGTCGGCATCAGTGTGGACGGCGATGTAAAAGCGAGGAGGGCGATTGTAGACCTGTGTAGGAAAAGCGCCTAGCACTGGGCGCGACATTCAACATTGTGTTTGGCCCATTCGCAGCACAAGGCTGATCCTGCATTAGGGGCTGCAATGCAGCCCCCCGGTATCTCAGCGGTTGGGTACGTGCCCAAACAGCCCTTGCGCGACCCGTACCCGCTGCTCGGCATCCTCGGTCACGCCGTCCTTGGCCAGCGCTTCGATATGCGCCTCGATGGCATGGGTACGCTGGGTCAAACCGCAGTCGTTGGCAATCTGGATGTTCAGTCCCGGGCGGGCATTGAGCTCCAGAATCAACGGCCCCTTTTCCTGGTCCAGCACCATGTCCACGCCAATGTAGCCCAAGCCGCACAGCTCGTAACAGCCGGCGGCCAGCTTCATGAAACCGTCCCAGTTCGGCAGCTGCACGCCGTCCACCGCATTGGTGGTGTCCGGGTGTTTGCTGATGATGTTGTTCAGCCAGGTGCCACGCAGGGTCACGCCGGTGGCCAGGTCCACACCCACACCAATGGCGCCCTGGTGCAGGTTGGCCTTGCCACCGGACTGGCGGGTTGGCAGGCGCAGCATGGCCATTACCGGGTAGCCCATCAGCACGATGATGCGGATATCCGGCACGCCTTCGTAGCTGATGCTCTTGAAGATTTGGTCCGGGGTCACCCGGTACTCGATCAGCGCGCGGTCGCGGTGCCCGCCGAGCGAGTACAGGCCAGTGAGGATGCTGGAAATCTGGTGCTCGATTTCCTCATGGCTGATGATCTTGCCCGACACCGTGCGGTAGCGGTCTTCGAAGCGGTCGGCGATCACCAGGATGCCGTCACCGCCGGCGCCCTGCGCCGGCTTGATGACGAAATCGTTGCGCCCGCCAATGATCTGGTCGAGCTTCTCGATCTCTTTTTCGGTCTCGATGATGCCGTACATTTCCGGCACATGGATGCCGGCCGCCAGGGCACGCTCCTTGGTGATGATCTTGTCGTCGACGATCGGGTACAGGTGGCGCTTGTTGTACTTCAACACGTAGTCCGCGTTGCGCCGGTTGATACCCATGATGCCCCGGGCCTCCAGGGCTTTCCACGTCTTGATCAGGCCAAACATCAGGCGTCAGCCTTCTTCAGAAAAGCCTTGAAACGCACGAGCTCGGTCAGGCGGTAGCCGCGATAACGGCCCATCGCCAGCATGAAGCCCACCAGGATCAGCAGTACGGCCGGGAAGGTGAATACGAAGTACACCAGTTCCGGCACCATCATCAGCAGGTGTGCCACCGAGGCGGCGAACAGGGTGCCGATGGCCACTTTCATGGCATGGCCGCCGCCACGCTCTTCCCAGGTGATCGACAGGCGTTCGATGGTCATGGTCAGGATCACCATCGGGAACAGCGCCACCGACAGCCCGCGCTCCAGGCCCAGTTTATGGCTGAACAGGCTGATGGCGGCGATCAGTACCACGACGAAGGTCAGCACCACCGACAGGCGTGGCAGCATCTGCAGCTTGAGGTGTTCCAGGTACGAGCGCAGTGACAGGCCCAGGGCGGTGATCACCGTGAACAGCACGATGCCAAAGCCTAGCTGGGTCTCGCGGAAGGCCAGGGCAATCAGTACCGGTGTGAAGGTACCCAGGGTCTGCAGGCCGATGAGGTTGCGCAACACCAGGATCACCAGCACGCCGATCGGGATCATGACCATGATCATGAAGGTTTGCTGGGTTTGCAGCGGCAGGCCGTACAACGAGTACTCGAGGAAGTCGGCGTCGGTGTTCTCGTCGGTCAGCTTGGCCAGGCGAATGGCGTTCATCTCGCTGTTGTTCATGCTGAAGGTGACGTTGGCCTTCTTGCCGCCATCGACGGTGATCAGGTTGTCGTCACCCGTCCACCACAGCAGGCGGTCGCTCGGCAGGCCTTGCTCGCCGGTGTCCGGGTTGAAGTACAGCCAGTCGTTGCCGTTGAAGCTGCGCAGCCACAGTTCCGGGGTCTGCGGGGTGTCGGCGACCAGGCGGATGGTGTGCACCTTTTCCATCGGCACGTGGGCGATCGACAGCAGCAGGTCGATGATCTGGGCCTTCTTCATGGCCGAAGTGTCGCCGGCCAGCAGCAGCTTGACGTTGTCATCATTGAGGTTGTTGACCCGCTTGATGGTCTCGCTGACGAAGGTTTCGACGTCGGCCGAGTGCTGGCGGATCGGTGCCATCAGGGCTTCAGCGGCGATCTTCTCGGGGCCTTCGACGGCCAGGCTGTCACGGAAGGTCGGGCCTTTGACCGTGGTCTTCTCGTTGCTGTAGCGCTTGGTCAGCACCAGGCGGTAGTAGAGGGTCTGGTTGCCACTGGCGCGGCGGGCCGACCAGGTGACCTTGCGGTTGCCGTCGGCGCGGTTGACGCTGACCCCGTAGTTGTTGGAGATGAAGCTCTCGTTCAGGCTGACGTAGTCGCGGTTCAGCGGCGGCACGAACATCTGCACCTTGACCGGGTCCTTGGTGCTGGCCACGAACTCGACCTTGGCGTCGATGTTCCACAGGTCGTCGGTTTCATCCTCGGTCACCGGGATGCCGAGGAAGAAGATCTGATAAGCCGTGACCGCCACGCCCAATAGCACCAGTACGGTGATCAGGACTTTCAGATGGAGGGTAAGAGAGCGCATCGGGATTACTCTGCTTTGGGAGCGTCGGTGGCACAGGCAGGTTTGCCGGCCGCATATTTAAGGCTTGGGTCAACCAGCGCGTCGAAGTGCTTGAGCGCCTCGGAGCCGATCAGCAGCGGGAACTGGAAGGCGCTGCGGTCGGTGAGGTTCACTTCGATGGTGCGCATGGCCTGGCCCATGCAGATTTCGAGTTCGATGACCGGGCGGGCCGTGTAGGCCTTGCCCGATTCGGCATCATAGTCGCCAGCCCGGCGCTTGATCTTGCTTACGCGTGCCAGTGGGCGTTCGATCGGGTGCGAATGGGCCGCATCGATGGCGAGGTAGAAACGTACCCAGCTTTCGCCGTTGCGCTTGAACCGCTTGATGTCGCGGGCGCTGAGCGACGCGGTCTTGGCACCGGTGTCGAGCTTGGCGGCCACTTCCAGGTTCAGGTCGCCCAGCTGTGCGTATTCGTTGAGACCATACACGGTCTTGCCCGCAGCCTGGCCAAGGGCCGGCAGCAGGGTGAGGCATAGCAGCAATAAAACGGGTGTAAGTCTCATAATCCTGGCGCGGTGCAGTGCAAGGTTCTAGGCAAGGTTCGGGTCAAGGCGACTGGCAACGGCTGCGCAAGCTTCCTCGTGTATCTGTCAACAAGCATGAATGTATGACAGACAGGCTATCCATACCCCATTGGAGGCGCGGCATTCTATCACGCCGACGTCTTGACGCCAGCGGTGCGCGATCTGACAGCATCAAGGCGGTGATAGTTCGTTCTTAGACGATTGTCGACAATATTCATTTTGTCTTTGACTTGATGGGCTCTGTTGGTTAATTTCTGGCGAAGAGTTTTTCAAGGTGTCGACAATATGCAGGACCTTTCCACCCCTGGCCCAGTGCTGGCAGACGAAACGGAAACACTTTCCGAAAACGTCTTCCGGCGCATCCAGGCGGCCATCGTCAAGGGTGAAATCGCCCCCGGCAGCAAGATTTCCGAGCCGGAACTGGCGCGCACCTATGGCATCAGCCGTGGGCCGCTGCGCGAGGCTATCCACCGCCTTGAAGGCCAGCGCCTGCTGGTGCGCGTGCCGCATGTAGGGGCGAGGGTAGTGTCGCTCAACCACGCCGAGCTGATCGAACTGTACGAAATTCGCGAGTCCCTGGAAGGCATGGCCTGCCGGCTGGCGGCCGAACGCATGAGCCAGGCCGACATCGACGAGTTGCGCCGGGTGCTCGACACCCACGAGCGCGACGCTGCGTTCCAGGCCGGCCTGGGTTACTACCAGCAGGAAGGCGACTACGACTTCCACTACCGGATTATTCAGGGTAGCGGTAACCAGACCCTGGTCAAGATGCTCTGCGGCGAGCTGTACCAGCTGGTGCGCATGTACCGCATCCAGTTCTCCGCCACGCCCAACCGGCCGCGTCAGGCCTTTGCCGAGCACCACCGCATTCTCGATGCCATCGCCGACCGTGACGGCGAACTGGCCGAGCTCCTGATGCGCCGCCATATCGGTGCATCCAAACGCAATATCGAGCGCCACTATCTGGACGCCCACAACAACAGCCCACGAGGTGAGAAATGACTGTGAAGAGCACCCCCGGTCAGCGTTTCCGCGATGCCGTTGCCGCTGAACATCCGCTGCAGGTGGTTGGCGCCATCAATGCCAACCATGCCCTGTTGGCCAAGCGTGCCGGCTTCAAGGCCATCTACCTGTCCGGTGGAGGCGTGGCCGCAGGCTCCCTGGGCCTGCCGGACCTGGGCATCAGTGGCCTGGACGACGTGCTCACCGACGTGCGCCGTATCACCGATGTCTGCGACGTGCCGCTGTTGGTGGATGTCGATACCGGCTTCGGTGCCTCGGCCTTCAACGTTGCCCGTACCGTGCGCTCGATGAGCAAGTTCGGCGCTGCCGCGATCCATATCGAGGACCAGGTTGGCGCCAAGCGTTGCGGCCATCGCCCGAACAAGGAAATTGTCACCCAACAGGAAATGGTCGACCGCATCAAGGCTGCCGTGGATGCCCGCAGCGATGACAGCTTCGTGATCATGGCGCGTACCGACGCGTTGGCCGTCGAAGGCCTGAACGCTGCCCTGGACCGTGCCGAGGCCTGCATCGAGGCCGGCGCCGACATGATCTTCCCGGAAGCCATCACCGAACTGCAGATGTACAAGACTTTCGCCGATCGGGTGAAGGCACCGATTCTGGCCAACATCACCGAGTTCGGCGCCACGCCGCTGTACACCACCGAAGAACTGGCTTCGGTCGACGTGTCGCTGGTGCTGTACCCACTGTCGGCGTTCCGCGCCATGAACAAGGCGGCCGAGAACGTGTACACCGCGCTGCGTCGTGACGGCACGCAGAAAAACGTGATCGACACCATGCAAACCCGCATGGAGCTCTACGATGCCATCGGCTATCACGCCTTCGAGCAGAGCCTTGATGCGTTGTTTGCCCAGAAGAAGGGCTGAGCGACATCTCCCGAATTAGCCAGAAAGCATCCATAACAAATTCAAGAAAGGAGAAACACCATGGCCGAAGCAAAAGTACTCAGTGGCGCAGGCCTGCGTGGCCAGGTGGCCGGCCAGACTGCACTGTCGACCGTGGGCCAGGCCGGTGCCGGGCTGACCTATCGGGGTTACGATGTACGTGACCTGGCGGCCGGTGCCGAATTTGAAGAAGTCGCCTACCTGCTGCTGTACGGCGAGCTGCCAACCCAAGCCGAGCTTGCCGACTACAAACGCAAGCTCAAGGGCCTGCGTGACCTGCCGCAAGCATTGAAGGAGGTGCTGGAGCGCATCCCGCGCGACGCCCACCCGATGGACGTGATGCGCACTGGCTGTTCGGTGCTGGGAACCCTCGAACCCGAACTGACCTTCGAGGCCCAGCGCGACAAGACCGACCGCCTGCTGGCGCTTTTCCCGGCCGTGATGTGCTACTGGTACCGCTTCACCCACCATGGCGTACGCATTGACTGCACCAGCGATGAAGACACCCTCGGTGGCCACTTCCTGCACCTGCTGCACGGCAAGAAGCCAAGCGAGCTGCACGTCAAGGTCATGAACGTGTCGCTGATTCTCTACGCCGAGCACGAGTTCAACGCCTCGACCTTCACTGCGCGTGTCTGCGCCTCGACCCTGTCCGACCTGTACTCCTGCATTACCGCTGCCATCGGCTCGCTGCGCGGCCCGCTGCACGGCGGTGCCAACGAAGCCGCGATGGAGCTCATCGAGCGCTTCCAGAGCCCGCAGGAAGCCACTGCCGAGCTGCTGCGCATGCTCGAGCGCAAGGACAAGATCATGGGCTTCGGCCATGCCATCTACAAAGAGTCCGACCCGCGCAACGAGGTGATCAAGGGCTGGTCGAAGCAACTGGCCGACGAAGTGGGCGACAAGGTGCTGTACCCGGTTTCCGAAGCCATCGACAAGACCATGTGGGAGCAGAAGCGCCTGTTCCCGAACGCCGACTTCTACCATGCTTCGGCTTACCACTTCATGGGCATCCCGACCAAGCTGTTCACCCCGATCTTCGTCTGCTCGCGCCTGACCGGCTGGGCGGCGCACGTCTTCGAGCAGCGCGCCAACAACCGCATCATCCGCCCGAGCGCCGAGTATGTCGGCGTCGAGCAGCGCCAGTTCGTGCCGATCGAGCAGCGCTGAGTCAGAGATTGCTGGGGCTGCTGCGCAGCCCTTTCGCGACACAAGGCCGATCCCACAGGGACGGCGCAGTACCTGTGGGGGCGGCTTTGTGTCGCGAAAGGGGCGCGTAGCGCTCCCGAGGCCTGAGCCGCACCTGCCCCCGAATACCGTGACCGAGCCTGATAACGATATGAACACAGCATTCCGCAAGCACCTGCCAGGCACCGACCTGGACTACTTCGATGCCCGTGCGGCGGTCGAGGCGATCAAGCCCGGCGCCTACGACGGCCTGCCATACACCTCCCGCGTGCTCGCCGAAAACCTGGTGCGTCGCTGCGACCCAGCCACGCTCGACGCCTCGCTGAGCCAGCTGATCGAGCGCAAGCGCGACCTCGACTTCCCGTGGTTCCCGGCCCGCGTGGTGTGCCACGACATTCTCGGCCAAACCGCGCTGGTCGATCTCGCCGGCCTGCGTGATGCCATCGCCGATAAAGGTGGTGACCCGGCTGCCGTCAACCCGGTGGTGCCGGTGCAACTGATCGTCGACCACTCGCTGGCCGTGGAGTGCGGTGGTTTCGACCCGCAGGCTTTCGAGAAGAACCGCGCCATCGAAGACCGCCGCAACGAAGACCGCTTCCACTTCATCAACTGGACCAAGAAGGCGTTCAAGAACGTCGACGTGATCCAGCCGGGCAACGGCATCATGCACCAGATCAATCTGGAGAAGATGTCGCCGGTGATCCACAACGACCGTGGCGTGGCCTACCCGGACACCTGCGTCGGCACCGACAGCCACACCCCGCACGTCGATGCCCTGGGCGTGATCGCCATCGGCGTGGGCGGCCTGGAAGCCGAGAACGTGATGCTCGGGCGCGCCTCCTGGATGCGCCTGCCGGAAATCGTCGGCGTCGAGCTGACCGGCAAGCTGGCGCCGAACATCACCGCCACCGACCTGGTGCTGGCCCTGACCGAGTTCCTGCGCAAGCAGAAGGTGGTCGGCGCGTATCTGGAGTTTCACGGTGAGGGTGCCCGCGCCCTGACCCTGGGCGATCGCGCCACCATTTCCAACATGGCCCCGGAATACGGCGCCACTGCAGCGATGTTCGCCATCGACCAGCAGACCATCGACTACCTGCGCCTGACCGGCCGTGAAGAGCAGCAGGTCAAGCTGGTGGAGACCTACGCCAAGGCCGCCGGCCTGTGGGCCGACAGCCTGGGCGCTGCCGTTTATGAGCGTACCCTGAGCTTCGACCTGTCGAGCGTGGTGCGCAACATGGCCGGCCCGTCCAACCCGCATGCTCGCGTGGCCACCAGCGACCTGGCGGCCAAAGGCATCGCCGGCAGTTGGGAAGAGGTACCGGGGCAAATGCCTGATGGCGCGGTGATCATCGCCGCCATCACCAGTTGCACCAACACCAGTAACCCGCGCAACGTGATTGCCGCAGGCTTGATTGCACGCAATGCCAACCGGCTGGGGCTGGCCCGCAAGCCGTGGGTCAAGTCATCGCTGGCGCCAGGCTCCAAGGCCGTGCAGTTGTATCTGGAAGAGGCCGGCCTGGAGAAGGAACTGGAGCAACTCGGCTTTGGCATCGTCGCCTTCGCCTGCACCACTTGCAACGGTATGTCCGGCGCCCTCGACCCGGTGATCCAGCAAGAGATCATCGACCGCGACCTGTACGCCACCGCCGTGCTGTCGGGTAACCGCAACTTCGACGGGCGTATCCATCCGTATGCCAAACAGGCCTTCCTGGCTTCACCGCCGCTGGTGGTGGCCTACGCCATCGCCGGTACCATCCGCTTCGACATCGAGAAGGATGTGCTGGGTGTGGTCGATGGCAAGGAAATCCGCCTGAAGGATATCTGGCCCAGCGATGAAGAAATCGATGCCGTGGTGCGTGCCGCGGTCAAGCCGGAGCAGTTCCGCAAGGTGTATATCCCGATGTTCGCCATCGAGGAGGACCGTGGGCCGAAAGTGGCGCCGCTGTACGACTGGCGCCCGATGAGTACCTACATCCGCCGCCCACCCTACTGGGAAGGCGCCCTGGCGGGCGAGCGCACGTTGCGTGGCATGCGCCCGCTGGCGGTGCTGCCGGACAACATCACCACCGACCACCTGTCGCCATCGAACGCCATCATGCTCGACAGCGCCGCCGGTGAGTACCTGGCAAAAATGGGCCTGCCGGAAGAGGACTTCAACTCCTACGCTACCCACCGTGGCGACCACCTCACCGCCCAGCGCGCCACCTTTGCCAACCCCAAGCTGTTCAACGAAATGGTGCGCAAGGAAGATGGCAGCGTGAAGCAGGGCTCGCTGGCGCGTATCGAGCCGGAAGGCAAGGTCACCCGCATGTGGGAGGCGATCGAAACCTACATGCAGCGCAAGCAGCCGCTGATCATCGTTGCCGGTGCGGACTACGGCCAGGGCTCGTCCCGTGACTGGGCGGCCAAAGGTGTGCGCCTGGCGGGTGTCGAGGCAATCGTCGCCGAAGGCTTCGAGCGCATTCACCGCACCAACCTGGTGGGCATGGGCGTGTTACCGCTGGAGTTCAAACCGGGCACCGACCGCAAGACCTTGGGCCTGGACGGCAGCGAGACCTATGACGTGCTGGGCGCGCGTACGCCACGGGCGACCCTGACGTTAGTGGTTACCCGCAGCAATGGCGAGCGCCTTGACGTGCCGGTGACCTGCCGCCTGGACACCGCCGAGGAAGTGTCGATCTACGAAGCGGGCGGTGTGCTGCAGCGCTTTGCCCAGGACTTCCTCGAAGCGACCGTCTGAGTATGAAGCGGGGCCGCTTTGCGGCCCCAGGGTATTTCACCGGACTATCAGGATGCCCAAGACAATGGCACATGTACCGCAAGTAAAAATCCCCGCCACCTACATCCGCGGCGGCACCAGCAAAGGCGTGTTCTTCCGCCTGCAAGACCTGCCCGAGCAGGCGCAAATCCCCGGCCCCGCCCGCGATGCACTGCTGCTGCGGGTAATCGGCAGCCCCGACCCCTACGGCAAGCAGATCGACGGCATGGGCGGTGCGACGTCCAGCACCAGCAAGACCGTGATCCTGTCGCGAAGCATCAAGCCCGAACACGATGTCGATTACCTGTTCGGCCAAGTCAGCATCGACAAGGCCTTCGTCGACTGGAGCGGCAATTGCGGCAACCTGTCCGCTGCGGTCGGTTCGTTCGCCATCAGCAGCGGCCTGGTCGACCCGGCGCGCATACCGCGCAACGGTATCGCCACCGTGCGCATCTGGCAGGCGAACATCGGCAAGACCATCATCGCCCATGTGCCGGTCACCGAAGGCGAGGTGCAGGAAACCGGCGATTTCGAGCTGGACGGGGTGACCTTCCCGGCGGCCGAGGTGCAGCTGGAGTTTCTTGACCCGGCCGCCGACGAGGACGGCGACGGGGGTGCCATGTTCCCTACCGGCAAGCTGGTCGATGACCTGGAAGTGCCGGGTGTGGGCACCTTCAAGGCGACCTTGATCAATGCCGGCATCCCGACCATTTTTGTCAATGCTGCCGATATCGGCTACACCGGTACCGAACTGCAGGACGCTATCAATGGCGACCCGCAGGCACTGTTGCGTTTCGAGACCATTCGCGCCTATGGCGCCTTGCGCATGGGCCTGATCGACAATGTCGACCAGGCTGCCGGGCGTCAGCACAC